>NZ_CEVCIF010000031.1:0-45551 GCF_982245605.1 Coprobacter fastidiosus
ATAAACGGGCAGCATAACAAAAAAAGAAGGCATCCTTTTTAGACACCTTCTTTTACTTTAATTTTACGATTTACACCATTCTTCGATATGATCTTTCCCATAAAATAGATAAAACAACAATCCTCAACTCGTAAGCAACAGAATTATCGTCACTCCTAATTTACAAGCTGTAGATATGTTCTTTTTAAAAACATCCATAATCGCATAAACCGTTGCGATAATACCGATAATGTAAATAATCAATCCCATAACTTTTTATTTTACAAACAAATTATTACTCAAAAAACAAAGATAAATATAATTGGTTCTTCTCCAGGTACTGATATTAACGTAGAATCCCATGCTTTAGACATATTAATCTACTTAACACGTCATCCAAAATAGAATAAAATCTATTTTCAAAACATTTTGAGGTCAGATAAGCTCAAATTTTAAGAAATCCCAGAAACAAAAAAATTACCTCCATACAGATATTTGTGTAAATATTACGGATAGTTGTAACATAATTACTGATTCCGAATAAAGAGAAGCGGCACTCATGTTTATATTGATTACATTTGTAACGGAATAAAATAAAGCGCTATGGAAAAAATCTTAAAGTTGGACACAGTAGATCGGTATAACGAATTATTCGGTCTTGAAACACTACATCCGTTAGTAGGTGTAGTAGATTTATCGAAAGCCACAAAATTTCCAACTCATTTCACACTGAATTACGGACTATATGCATTATTTCTGAAAGAAACCAAATGCGGAGATATTCGCTATGGAAAGCAGATTTATGATTACCAAGAAGGTACTGTTACCAGTTTTGCTCCCGGACAAGTCGTCGAAACAGAAATTACAGACGGAATAAAACTAAGTGCTCATGGTATTTTATTTCATCCGGATTTGATAAAAGGTACATCATTAGGTAAGAATATAAAACAATACTCTTTCTTTTCCTATGCTTCGAACGAGGCTTTGCACTTGTCAGAAGAAGAAAAAGAAATTTTTCTCGACTGCTTGAAAAAAATAAGTATAGAACTTAGTCATCCGATAGATAATTATAGTAAATGCTTAATATCAAAAAACATCGAATTATTATTAGATTATTGCATGCGGTTCTATGCACGGCAATTTATTACAAGATCGACTGTCAATAAAGATATTCTCTCAAAATTCGAAAATTTACTTGAAGAATATTTTGCAGATAATAAACCTAAAGTAGACGGTTTGCCTTCTGTTAAATATTTTGCAGATAAAGTGTGCCTTTCTCCCAACTATTTCGGAGATTTAATAAAAAGAGAGACCGGAAAAACAGCACAAGAATATATACAAAATAAAATCATAGATCTTGCCAAAGAGATGATTATCGGGACAGAAAAAACGATTAGTCAGATATCTTATGAACTGGGATTCCAATATTCACAACATTTTAATCGCATATTCAAAAAAAATGTGGGGTACACCCCGAATGAATACAGAAAGCTTCAGGTTTAAGAACAACGAAAATTTATCAGGTAGACATGATAGTGCAATGTGACAAATCGTTACACAGCAAAACAATACATCCGTTGATAAACATAGGCTGTTTATCCGATATATCGAATACTTTTATAGAAACCGGATTTTACCGTATTATACTAAAAGGCAGATCTTCATGCCCTGATTTCGGAAGATTGTGTTGTGATTACCAAGATGCAAGCGTAATATTCTTATCTCCTGAATATTCTCTGTCTTGTTTAACATCAGAAGACTTGAGTTTTTATAAAAAAAGCATATTTTTGTCTTTCCATGCAAATCTGATCAACACCTCTGCTATAAAAAAACATTTTAACGATTACTCCTTTTTCAATTATCGACAGAACGAATCTTTACACATCTCATTACGAGAAAAAAAAATTCTCACGACACGCTTCGAAGATATTTCTGATGAATTGAACTGGGGCATAGACAAATACACCAATATCTTGATCTCAGGAAAAATCGAACTACTCTTGAATTATTGCAAACGTTTTTATACCCGACAATTTATTACAAGATCAGAAGTGAACAGATGTATAATACAAAAAACTAAAAGGTTGATCGATGAATATTTCTTTATGAATAAAATATCGGAAAAAGGTCTACCCACTTCCGACTACTGTTCAAATAATTTGAATCTGTCTTCTGCATATTTCGAAGATCTGTTTAATCACGAAACAGGAATGAGTATAGCCGAATATATTCAATTAAGACGTGTGCATCTGGCAAAAGAACGTCTTTGCAATACGAATAAAACAGTCTCTTGTATTGCCCGAGAATTAGGTTATCCATCCCAACAATATTTCTGCAAATTATTTAAAAAATTATCAGGATATACACCGGATGAATACCGCAATCCTTGCAGAACAATATCATGACAAGACCAATACAAAAAATCCCTCTATTCTTATATTATAATTGAATAGAGGGAAAATTATGAATTTAAAAAATCGATTTTTTTAACTATTTCAACAAGTCATACCGTTTAAAGCACTTTTGGATTTTATCAAGAGCAAAATCCAACTGTTCTTTTGTATGTGTAGCCATCAAAGAGAATCGAATCAATGTACTGTCTGAGGGTACGGCAGGAGAGACTACCGGATTTACAAACACCCCTTCGTCGAAAAGTTCACGAGTAATGCGGAATGTTTTATTATTATCCCGAATAAATAGCGGAATGATAGGAGTAGATGTATTGCCTATCTCACACCCCATATTACGAAAACCGTCCAACGCATAATGAGTCATTTCCCAAAGGTGCTCTATACGTTCGGGTTCACTTTCCATAATATCCAAAGCGGCAGACACCGCCGCCGTAGAAGCGGGTGTAATACTGGCACTGAATATATAGGACCGAGAATTATGACGCAAATAATTTGCCGTAATAGAGTCGGTAGCGACAAAACCACCTAAAGACGCGAATGATTTAGAGAATGTTCCCATAATCAAATCGACATCTTGAGCTACGCCGAAGTGATCGCAAGTTCCTCGTCCTTGTCTCCCGAAAACTCCGATCCCATGAGCTTCATCTACATAAATCGCAGCATTATATTTCTTTGCTAAAGCAACAATCTCAGGCAAATTGGCAACATCCCCTTCCATGCTGAACACACCGTCTACAACAATCAATTTCACTTTGTCTTCGGGACAAGATTTCAGGACCTTTTCCAAAGAGGCCATGTCATTATGCTTAAATTTCAGCTGAGTAGAAAACGAAAGACGACGACCTTCAATAATCGAAGCATGATCGAGTTCGTCCCAAATAATATAATCCTCTCTTCCGGTAAGACAAGATATTACCCCCAAATTCACCTGAAAACCAGTCGAATATATAATCGCTTCTTCTTTTCCGACAAAACGAGCCAAGCGTTTTTCCAATTCTACATGAATATCAAGCGTTCCGTTCAGAAATCTCGATCCGGCACAACCAGTACCATATTTTTTTATTGCAGCAATAGCTGCTTCTTTAATTTTCGGATGATTAGTCAGCCCCAAATAACTGTTTGACCCGAACATCAATACTTTCTTGCCGTTGATAATGACTTCGGTATCTTGATCACTTTCTATTTCGCGAAAATACGGATAAACGCCTAAAGCTTTCGCTTTTTGCGGGGCATCATATCTCGCTAATTTTGCTTGTAACAGCTTCATAATAATTAAAGAAGTTAACAGGTTATATAATTAAGCCATCAGATTTTCAAGGTATTACGCAAAATCGCCCAATACAATTAAAAATTTACAAGATGCAAAAATAAGTAATTATTTTTAATGTGGGATATTTCTGAATTAAATTTATCATTTTTATTTTTATCTGAAATCGACAAATACGTTAAAAGTATGTTTGAATTTTCCGATGCAGAAAATATTATCAAGTCATTTTTTTGTTTTCTTCCGGTCTTTTTTCCCTCATCAGACAACCTACGACTATTCCTCGTAAAAACAATAAAATATCCTCGAAAGAAACTCTCAAATCTGACCTGAGCAAAATATAGACAGCATCTAAGAGTCTATTTCTACCTGATACTCACTGAGGACCATAACCGGTTAAACAGACAAAGAATATGCAAAATTTTTTATAATACAGAGGTTTCCATACTTGAATAAAAACAGATAAATATCCGTCATATTTGAAAAAAAAATGCGTAATTTGCAAAATGAAACAATTTTGTAACCATTAGAATATAACTTAATACGAATGGAATTTTCCGCACAGCAAATCGCCGATTTCCTTCACGGCGAAATTATCGGAGACAATCAAGTTAAAGTGAACAACTTGTCTAAAATTGAAGAAGGGAAACCCGGAACACTGACTTTTTTGGCTAATCCCAAATATACTCATCACATCTATACGACCCAAGCCAGTATAGTTTTAGTAAATCGGGATTTCGAACCCGAACAAAAAATAAATGCGACACTAATTAAGGTTGATGATGCGTATTCTTGTCTGGCACAATTACTTAACTTAGTAAACCAAGCACGCCCCGAAAAAAAAGGTATCGATAAAGATACATACATTGCAGCGTCTGCAACAATTTCTCAGTCTGTATATATAGGTGCGTTCGCTTACGTAAGTGAAAATGTAAAAGTAGGAGAAAATGTCAAAATTTATCCTCAAGTTTACATTGGTGATAACGTAACGATCGGAGATAATACGATTTTATATCCCGGGGTAAAGATCTATCATGACTGTGTGATCGGGAAAAATTGTATTATCCATGCGGGTGCGGTAATCGGAGCTGATGGTTTCGGCTTTGCTCCTCATAACGGTGCATACGTAAAAATCGCACAGATCGGGAACGTGATCATCGAAGATCAAGTAGAGATCGGAGCAAATACAACGATCGACCGCGCCACAATGGGATCGACTATTGTAAGAAAAGGAGCTAAACTGGACAATTTGATTCAAGTCGCCCATAATGTAGAGATCGGAGAAAATACGGTTATGGCAGCCCAAGTGGGCGTTGCAGGATCAACAAAAATAGGCAGTCATTGCATGGTTGGCGGGCAGGTTGGTTTTGCAGGACACATCACTATCGGTGACCGGGTGAATATAGGTGCCCAATCGGGAATTCCTAACCACGTAAGTTCCGACACAAGCATATTGGGTTATCCGGCAGTACCGGCAAGAGAATTTGCCCGTTCTACTGTAATGATAAAAAAGTTACCGGAATTAAATCAAACCGTCAAGCAGTTGCAGAAAGAAATTGAAAATTTAAAGAAACAACTCGAAAAGTAAGGCCTTTTCTCATTCAGAGTGCATTATTTAGAGAATATTTATGAAACAACAGACTTTACAAAACAGCTTCTCCTTAACAGGGAAAGGATTGCATACGGGAATGGACATCACAATCACATTCCTTCCCGCACCTGAAAATCACGGGTATAAAATTCAACGTATAGACCTTCCCGAACAACCGGTTATCGAAGCTGTCGCAGATCAGGTAAGTGAAACCCAACGAGGTACTGTAGTGGGAAAAAACGAAGTTGTCGTAAGTACCATAGAACATGCCATGGCTGCCCTCTACGGAGCAGGAATAGATAACTGCCTAATACAAGTAAACGCTCCCGAATTTCCGATACTCGACGGTAGTGCCCAATATTATACCGATGCAATCGAAAAAGCCGGTATCGTCGAGCAAGAAGCAGAAAGGGATTATTACATTATCAAAGATAAAATCGAGGTTAAAGATGAAAATACCGGATCATCGATATTAGTATTACCGGACGATCATTTTAGTGTAAACGTACTGATAAATTTCGATTCGCCTGTTCTCAATAATCAATATGCTTGTTTGGAGGATCTGGAACAGTTCAAAGACGAGATTTCGGCAAGCCGTACATTCGTATTTGTCCGAGAAATAGAACCTTTGGTAAAACATAATCTTATAAAAGGCGGTGATCTCGATAATGCAATTGTTATATATGATCAAAAAACATCACAAGAAGAACTTGATCGTCTGGCCGATTTGATGAATGTTCCTCACAAACATGTAGATGAACTCGGCTATATCAATAATAAACCCTTAGTGTTCGATAACGAACCTGCACGCCATAAGCTCTTAGATATACTCGGAGATATAGCTCTTATCGGAAAACCAATTAAAGGCCGCATCATAGCTACTCGTCCCGGACACAAAATCAACAATCAGCTGGCACGCTCTATCCGTAAGGAAATGAAACGGCAAGAAATACAAGCCCCGTCATACGATCCGAATAAAGAGCCGATTATGGATGTAAATCGGATCAAACAATTGCTTCCTCATCGGTATCCGATGTTATTGGTAGATAAAATCATCGAAATAGGGAAAAATCATATCGTCGGGATAAAAAACTTTACATCGAACGAGCCGTTTTTTCAAGGCCATTTTCCACAAGAACCGGTCACTCCCGGAGTCTTGTTGATTGAGGCTATGGCACAAACAGGGGGATTATTGGTATTGAACACAGTCGAAGATCCAGAAAAATATTCGACCTATTTTTTAAAAATAGATAACGTAAAGTTCCGTCAAAAAGTAGTTCCGGGAGATACTGTTATATTCCATATTTCATTCATGACAGAATTACGCAGAGGATGTGCCTATATGAAAGGATACGCTTTCGTAGGTAACAAAATCACAACCGAGGCTGAATTTATGGCTCAGATTATAAAAAATAAATAATACCCACTTTTATGAAACAACCATTAGCTTATGTACATCCGGAAGCCAAGATAGCTCCTAACGTAGTTATCGAACCGTTCGTTACTATCGATAAAAACGTGGTTATCGGTGAAGGGACGCGCATTGGTTCCAATGTAACAATTCTTGAAGGAGCCCGTATCGGAAAAAATTGTAACATTTGTTCCGGTGCTGTTATCTCAGGAATTCCTCAAGACCTAAAATTCAAAGGGGAAGAAACAACCGCTGAAATCGGAGATAATACCACTATACGCGAATGTGTTACAATCAATAGAGGTACTGCATCGAAGGGTAAAACCGTGATCGGCAATAATTGCCTTCTTATGGCTTATTGCCACATTGCCCATGATTGTGTTATCGGTGATAATATTATCATGTCAAATGCGACACAAGTAGCCGGAGAAGTACGAATCGATGATTTTGCAGTTATCGGAGGCGGTACTCTTGTACACCAGTTCTGTCATGTAGGTGCTCATGTTATGATACAAGGAGGATCACTCATCAATAAAGATATACCCCCTTATGTCAAAGCCGCCCGTAATCCTATTTCTTATGCCGGCATTAACTCTATCGGTTTGCGCCGACGTAATTTCACCAATGAAACCATACGTGATATTCAAGAAATATACCGATACCTCTATCTATCCGGCTTAAATAACTCGGATGCAATAGAACGTATCGAAGCAGAATTACCGGCGACTAAAGAAAGAGACGAAATCGTACTGTTTGTACGTAACTCTCAACGAGGAATTATTCGTGGTTATCTATAAAAATAAGAGATATTTTCCGAAATTCGAGAGGCACTGTTTAGTGCCTCTTTTTATATACAGAATAACTCAAAACACAGATTAAAAATACAACGTAAGTAATAGGAATAAAAAAATCGGATAAGGGTTATACAATACAAGATATTTTTATTATTTTTACCCAATAAACAAAGGGGTTCTTTTTAAACGAAACCTGAAAAAACGATTTAAATAAACTAATTGTATCTGATTATGATATTCAAATTCTTAATCCTATCTGATGAGGTTGATGACTTTGCAAGAGAAATCAGCATCGACTCTGAGGCCACTTTTTTAGAGCTGAATGATGCGATTCTGGAATCGGTCAACTATACTAAGGATCAAATGACGTCCTTTTTCATTTGTGAAGATGACTGGGAAAAGAAAACGGAAATCACCTTAATGGAGATGGATACCAACTTTGAAGATGATTCTTGGGTAATGGCAGAAACCAAGCTTAGCGAATTATTGGAAGACGAAAAACAACGACTCATCTTCGTTTTCGATAACATGACCGAACGATCTTTCTTTATGGAATTACGAGAAATCGTTCCGGGCAAAAATCTGGATAAAGCCATTTGCTCCAAATCTAAAGGTAACCCTCCTACTCAACTAATGGATTTTGAAGAATTGGAAAAAACCTCAAATAACACCGATACCGGACTCGGAGAGAACTTCTATGGTGATGAATCTTTCGACCCGTCAGAATTGGATGAGGAAGGCTACAACGATTTGGATATGACTGAAGGGAACAATTCTTTCAATGATTATTAATTTCCTTATCACAATATAAAACAATAAAAATAAAAGAGTTATCTAGGGAATATCACAGATGACTCTTTTATTTTATCAACCTCTCGAAACAAGAAAATACCCTCGGAAACAGATCCCGAAAACAAGAAATAGCAGAACTCCCTAAAATCCTGCTATTCCATATTTGATTTTCCTAAATTCAGTACTACTTAGTTGCAGGTCGCAAGGCTTCCATGATCTTAGCTTCTAATTCTTCGGCCAACTCCGGATTATCCTGAATGCATTTCTTTGCAGCATCCCTACCTTGTCCGAGTTTTGTATCATCATAGCTAAACCAAGAGCCGCTCTTTTTGATTATACCTTTTTCCACTCCCAAATCAATGATCTCTCCTGCACGAGAAATACCTTCTCCGAACATAATATCGAACTCGGCTTTACGGAAAGGAGGAGCAACCTTATTCTTCACAACTTTTACCCTTGTCTGATTACCAATCACTTCATCCCCATCTTTAATCTGGCTGACACGACGTATATCCAATCGAACAGAAGCATAAAATTTTAAGGCATTCCCCCCTGTCGTTGTTTCAGGATTACCGAACATCACGCCTAATTTGTCACGCAACTGATTGATAAATATGCAAGTAGTATTTGTCTTGCTTATTGTAGCCGTCAATTTACGCAAAGCCTGAGACATAAGACGTGCTTGTAATCCCATTTTAGATTCTCCCATATCTCCTTCTAACTCAGCCTTAGGAGTCAACGCTGCAACCGAATCGATAACGACAATATCTACGGCAGAAGAGCGTATCAGTTGTTCTGCAATCTCCAAAGCTTGTTCTCCGCTATCCGGTTGAGATATCCATAAGTTCTCTACATCGACCCCTAATTTTTCTGCATAAAAACGGTCAAAAGCATGTTCTGCATCTATAATTGCCGCAATGCCTCCGGCTTTCTGGGCTTCGGCAATAGCATGAATCGCCAATGTCGTTTTACCAGAAGATTCCGGACCATAAATCTCGATCACACGGCCTCGTGGAAAACCTCCGACACCTAAAGCGGCATTCAAACCAATAGAACCTGTAGGAATTACGGCAATCTCATCGATATGGTCATCCCCCATCTTCATAATTGCACCCTTGCCATAATTTTTTTCTATTTTATCCATAGCGGCCTGCAAAGCCTTCAATTTTTCACTCGGAACGGGAATTTTACCCATTGGAGCTTTTTTTTCTTCTGTATTCTCCATATTTATCTTATTTTATTTTCCATTCAAAATCTGAGCAGCATGCTCTTTTGTATTTACTTTTTCTATCACACGCTCTATGATTCCGTTCTCATCAATCAAAAATGTTGTCCTTAAAGTTCCCATATAGGATCTCCCGGCCATCTTTTTTTCTGCCCATACACCAAACTCTTGATTCAACCGTACCTCAGTATCAGCTATTAAGGAAAATGGCAACGATTGTTTTTCTATAAACTTCTGATGAGACTTTTCATTGTCTTTACTGACTCCTATTATTTCATACCCCGCTTTCTGCAATTCTGAATATGCATCTCGTAAACTGCAGGCCTCCGCCGTACATCCGGGAGTATTATCTTTAGGATAAAAATAAAGTACCAATTTTTTCCCTTTAAAATCTTCTCGTTTCAACTCTTTCCCCGTCTGGTCATAACCCAGAATCTCAGGTATTTTATCTCCAACTTTTAATGCCATAATTAAATATTTTATTTCTCAAAGATAAGAATTTATATAAAAACATCAAGGTTCTCCATTTCATTTATAACATTCATCCTCGTACCATCGATAATGCAAATTAAACAAATATATATGCCAAATAATAGCATATATGATAATTTCTTTATAAAATCTTTCGGGATAATATAGAGATTGACTATAAATTATTATTTTTTGATTTGTTATTTATTGTATTCTCTTTCGGATTTTCGCTATTTTGCATTGTCTAATCGATAATTCATATTTTCAATTAATGAAAAAATATCACTTATTATTTTATCTTATACTCTTAAATCTTACCATTACGGCCAATAATCGGACAGAAGCATTATTGTCTATTCTAAAAAGCAATAAACCCGATTATATTTTTGTCGTTGCTCATCGGGGTGATTGGAGACATGCCCCGGAAAACTCTATTGCAGCAATCAAAAGTGCTATATCGATAGGAGCAGATATGGTCGAGATAGATATACAAAAGACCAAAGACGGAGATTTCGTCCTAATGCACGACAATAGTATAGATCGCACGACAAACGGGAAAGGATATGTAAGTAACTATACGATAAAGGAACTCAAAAACTTCAGATTGCGTTACAATGACGGAAAACTCTCTAATGAGACTATCCCGACTTTAAAAGAGGCATTATCGGCCTGTAAAAGCAAAATTCTTGTCAATATCGATAAAGGTGAAGATTATTTATCAGACATTGAACCCATTATAAAAGAAGCCGGGATGGAAAACTACATCATTTTAAAAGGACGCGGTTCTGTGAATGATGTAAAAAAGAAATTATCTCTGTATAAAAATATTATATATATGCCTATTGTCGACTTAGATGCATCCGAAGCTATTCCGTATATCGATTCTTTTTTAAAAGATTTTCGGCCTATAGCAATGGAAATAGGTTTTAAAACCGATAATTTCGAGCAATTATCTTATATTGATAAGATAGCCGAATCGAATTGTCGGATATGGATCAATACCTTATGGGAAAGTCTATGCGGAGGACACGATGATGAAAAAGCAGTCAATGATCCGGATAATAGTTGGGGATGGGTTCTGAAAAATAAAGCAACAATAATTCAGACTGATCGTCCTCAAGAACTAATAACTTATTTAAAACAAAAAGGGCTACGAAAAATAGATCGGTAACTGTCTCTCACCAAAACCTCGAAAGCAATAAAAAAGGTTTATACAAAGATCGAACAGGCTATAAAAATAATATTGTCATTCCAGATTTTGCGATCTATCGAAATTCAGATCTTCACCAGAATGACAATAATTCATATATAATCGTTCAAAAACGAATATCGATCAGACTTCCAAGTCTTCATTAAATATTTCATGCCAAGGCAATCCTTGCTTGTTCAACTGTTCCATAAACGGATCGGGATCGAATTCCTCGACATTATAGACTCCGGGCTTTTTCCACAGACCTTTTAAGAACATCATTGCACCTATCATAGCCGGAACTCCGGTAGTGTAACTGACTCCTTGTGCTCCCGTTTCGAGATAAGCAGCATGATGGCTACAATTATTATATACATAATAGGTCATCTCTTTACCTTCTTTATCAATGCCCTTAATACGACAGCCGATAGATGTTTCACCTACATAATTTTCACCGAGCTCTCCGGGATTAGGAAGCACTGCTTTCAAAAATTGTATCGGAACAATCTCCACCCCATTATACATAATAGGATCGATACGCGCCATTCCTATATTTTGAATTACTCTTAAATGGGTCAGATATTCCTGGCCGAAAGTCATCCAGAAACGCGCACGTTTCAATGTCGGATAATTTTTCACCAACGACTCCAATTCTTCATGATAAATCACATACGATTCTTTCGGACCTATATTCGGGTAATTCAGCGGTTTATGAATTTCATGAGGCTCTGTATAAATCCATTTGCCGTTTTCATAATATTTTCCCTTTTGCGTAACCTCCCGAATATTAATTTCCGGATTAAAGTTTGTCGCAAAAGCTTTACCATGATCTCCTGCATTGCAATCGACAATATCCAGATAGTGCATTTCTTTAAAATAATGCTTTGCGGCATAAGCAGTATATACACCCGATACACCCGGATCAAAGCCGCATCCCAAAATAGCCGTCAATCCCGCTTCTTTAAAACGTTCCTGATATGCCCATTGCCACTTATATTCAAATTTAGCTTCATCAAGCGGCTCATAATTTGCCGTATCCAAATAATTTACACCGCAAGCTAAACAAGCATCCATAATCGTCAAATCCTGATAAGGAAGTGCAACATTAATTACAATATCCGGCTTATGCGTATTGAATAACTTTATCAATTCGTTTACATTATCGGCATCTACCTGATCTGTGATTATCCGGTCGCTACCGATTGCCTTTGCAATAGCATCGCATTTCGATTTTGTCCGGCTTGCCAACACTATCTCTGTAAAAACATCCGGATTTTGCGCTACTTTATGAGCAACTACCGTACCTACTCCGCCGGCTCCTATAATTAAAACTTTTCCCATCCTTAATACTTTACTTTATTTCGGTTAAATATTTGTCGGATACTCAATTTATCCCAATCTGTAAACTTTCCACAAAGATACGACTTTTTAAAAAGATACAAAGCCACGTATATTAAGATTCTTAAAAGCAATTTTTTAAACACACTTCTATACCTACGAACAAACTCTCTGATTGTGTTTAAAAACTGAAAACTATATCCGATTCAACTTTCCAATAAAATAACGGCAAACTTTTTCATGTCTGTATATCAGATAGAACAATATTGCATTCAATATCGTAAGTTCGAACAGAAAATAAATCCACAGAACATCAAACAAAACAGCAATAAACAAGGTAATAATACGTATATTAAAAGATAACAGACCACTATACATCATCAACGGAAGACTTTTTTCTTCGAATTGTATCCTCAACCAATCCGGAATATCATTGCCAAACCGTTTTTTTAATAACCGACGCAACTCTTGCATATCCGGAGTAAATCTTTCTTGATAAACCATATATTGAAGATAGAAAGAGAAAAAAAATTTCCTATAAAAATCAGCCTTCCAACTCAATCGTTTATACTTCAAGTGCAATTGCGTCTTATATTCAAATTCACAAACTAATTCTTTCCGTGAAAAAAGATAATAAAAATTACGATAATAATCGATAGCAGAAGCTTGCCTAAAATGAAAATATCCGGTAATCAAGGCTAAAAAAAAGACAGAAAAATCCCAACCTGAATTCATTAAACGTAAACATAACGCCATATAAACAGAAACAGACCAGGCACACCCGCTCAAATGATCTAAAATCCGTCCTAACCGAGAATAACGTCCGATCATTCGTGCTAATTGTCCGTCCGTACAATCCAAAAGATGTGTGCAAAATAATAATAATATTCCAATTATATTATACCATATATCCTCAAAATATAAAAAGAATCCCGAAGATATCCCCAATAATATGGAAACAACTGTAATAGTATTGGGCAACAAGCCTAACTTATGGAAAAACAAAGCACAACGGTATCCGACAGGACGAAAAAACAATAAATCTACAGGATCAGTGTCGATCGGTTTCAATGCTGCCTCAAACATAATGTTCTGATGTCTGTTTTGTTTCATATCCCTCCCTTCGTAGCACAGTTATACACCGTACACAATAATTCTATTTAAATGCAACTGACAAGAGCATCCGATTTAAATACGATATAATAAACATCTACAAATACAGGTCTTCTCAGTATTCTTATCTACAACAAAATTCTTATTTCCATCTTTTCCAAAACCTGCCTTATTTATATATGTAACCGTTCACCCCCATTTTTGTTTTAGAGCCTATCTTATTTTTCCAATAAAAATATTCTCAGGTCATCTTTGCGTTTTTTCGGTCTGTTTTCCCCTCTTCACTCGCCAGATAGCCTGCTATCCTTCTCATAAAAACGACAAAACGTCCTCAAAAGAAACTCCAAAACCTGACCCGAGCTAAATTCAGATTGGCTCTGAAAGAATATTCTTTTAATCAAAACAATCTCTGAATTTCACACATCTATCAGTTCTCTATTAACAAAAGAATTATTAACTAATGATATTATAGATTTTATCTGTCCGAAAATATAAACACATTTCCCCCCTCCCTGCTATCGCCTCTAAATACTTATGAAAACAATAACAAGCTATCTAACAAATAAAAAACAGGAAAATAGTTTGAAAAAATCTGACAAAATATTACCCCTATCAGGAAGGTTGAGACTCCAGACAAATCACTCCTTCTCAGGAGCATTAAGATCAAGGACTTCATTGTCTCCACTTTTATCAAAATATTGACGACGAAGAGGATTAGCTTTCATTTGACGATAATTATTGCGACAAGCAAAAACATCTAATGCCAAGTAAAGAGCATGCCGGAACGACTCTTCCGAAGCTTTATTCTCTCCGGCAATATCATACGCTGTACCATGGGCCGGCGAAGTGCGTATAAAAGGTAGCCCGGCAGTATAATTTACACCATCTTCCATCGCTAAAGTCTTAAACGGAGCAAGCCCTTGGTCATGGTACATAGCCAAAACACCATCGAACTTAGAAAAATGACCTGAACCAAAGAAACCATCAGCTGCATAAGGCCCGAAACAAAGAATATCCATTTCTTCGGCCTCTTTCAATGCCGGAATAATAATCTCTTTTTCTTCATTTCCAAGAAGTCCGTCTTCTCCGGCATGCGGGTTCAATGACAAAACCGCAATACGAGGCTTTACAATACCGAAGTCTTGCTTTAAACAGTGATTGAAAATACGCAATTTCTGTACAATATCCGATTTGGTAATCCGAGAAGGTACTTCAGATAAAGGAATGTGCCCTGTCACTAAAGCTACACGCAAAATGTCATTCAATAATATCATTAAAGATTTTTTGCCTTTTCCTAATTTTTTCTCCAAATATTCGGTATGCCCAGGAAACTCAAATTTATCGGACTGGATCGTATGTTTATTAATAGGCGCTGTCACCAACACATCTATTAACCCGTTTTCTAAGTCATTCGTAGCACTCTCCAAAGCCCGGTAAGCCGCTTCACCTGCCTGAGCCGTTGGTCTTGACAATTCGACTTTTACTTCTTCATCGATACAGTTGATCATATTCAACTTCATGTCCGAAATCTGCTCGGCATTGGTAATAATATTGAAATTAATAGTCGGCAAATCCAATGCCTTACGATGATAGGCCGCCACTTTCGAAGAGCCATATACCACAGGGGTACACATTTCTGTTATACGAGGGTCTGACAATGTCTTCAAAATAACTTCATATCCGACTCCATTTATATCACCTTGAGTAATTCCTACCTTGATCTTATAATCTTGTTCCATGAGTTTTTATTCTTTATATAAAACAGACAAATACTATTTTAGATTATACTTGCCTAATTCAATGCTCTAAGATAAGCAATTATTTTAACATAATATCTCTACACGGTCATAATATATAAGCTTATTCAGCATTTATTGCCGATCTCGCCTTTCTTTGCAGTCGATAACATTCCGCACGCAGCGAATATATCTTCACCTCGCGATGTACGTATCGTACAAGTAAATCCCTTGCGATTCAAATAATCCCTGAAAATAACCATATCCGATTCAACTGACGTTTTAAGGTTTACTCCCGGAATTGCATGAAAACGAATCAAATTTATCCGACAATCCAATCCTTTTAACAATTTTGCCAGCGCCTCCGCATGTTTAAGGGAATCATTAAAACCACTAAACATGATATATTCGAATGACAGCCTGCGCTGATGACTGAAGTCATAATTCCGGAGCAGTGATATTATATCTGCAATAGGATATGCTTTCTGTACAGGCATAATAGACAAGCGTTCCTCCGGAAAAGGATTATGCAAACTTACAGCCAAATGACAATCCGTTTCTTCTAAAAAACGGGTCAAGTTTCGTTTTACTCCGATCGTAGAAACTGTTATTCTCTTCGGACTCCAAGCAAATCCCCATTTTGCAGTCAAAATTGTTAAAGCCGTCATTACTTCATCCAAATTGTCCAAGGGCTCTCCCATCCCCATAAATACCAAATTTGTCAACTTGGCACTTTCCGGTATAGAAATAATCTGATTCATAATTTCACGAACTGTAAGCTGGGAATTGAACCCTTGCTTACCGGTCATACAAAAATAACAATTCATCTTACATCCTACCTGAGATGACACACATAGCGTCGCCCTATCCCGATCAGGAATATATACAGACTCGACAAAGTTTCCGGAAGTCGTTTTAAAAAGATATTTGACAGTACCGTCCACCGAACGCATTTCCTCCACGGGCACAGAATAGCCTATCTCATACTCAGCTGCGAGATGTTCACGATTCTGTTTAGATAAATTTGTCATTTCATCTATATTCCGAACCCGTTTTTCATATAGCCATGCAGCAATCTGCCCGGCTGTAAAACGAGGCATTCCCATACGGGCGACGATCCCGCTAAGTTCATCTAATGTTTTCCCTGCCAAATATTTTTTTTCCACTCGTTTCGTTATTTAGTACAAAAATAAACAAAGAGTATAAAGATCACAACGAATATATAGAAATCTTTAATCAAAAGAATAAAACAAAAAGGGAGGACTCATCATCCTCCCTTTTTATTTTGTCTTCATCGATTTAGAAAAATTTCACACGGTTATTTTCTATATCGGCTTTATCCTTCATAACTTCCATAATCTGACTGGAAAGAATCGAATACATCATCTGTTCATATTTTCGTTTTTCCATTTCGGCATTCATAGGAACAGAACTTTCATCTTTCTTGGTTACAGCCAATACATACACTCCATTATTCCCCTTGACAGGACCTTGTAATTGCCCCACCGAAGCATAAGGAGCTACACCGCACAATGCCGGCTCACGACCGATACCTGTAATTACTGAAGTGTTGAAAGTTACAAACTTAGCCGTATCGATCTTCGAACTCATAGCCGAAGCATAGGCATCAAGAGTCTTCGGTGATTTCTCAGATAATGACTTCATAATCATATCTGCCTTTTTATCTGCCAACAACTGCATTTTAAGATAGCTCTCAAGACTTTTTAAGGGTGCATAACCTGCAGGGGTCACATTCGTAAGAGCTGCTACCAGAAATTTATTTTCTATATTGAAAATTTCTGAAATATCACCTTTATCCGATTTATAAGCCCATTTCACGATTTCACGCCCGTCGTTCAACATACCTACGCTAATATCTTCAGGAGTCAATTCAACCGTATTCAAGGAGAAACCTTTATCCTTTGCATTTTTCTCGAATGATTCTAATTTCCCGTTTTCAGCGATATAAGAACTTACCTTGTTATATAATGTACTATAAGTCTCTGAACTCGGACGTACCTTTAGAACCAATTGTGCCACCTTAGCCTTAGGAACAGAAGCTGTACGCTCAGTTACCTGCATAATATGCTGTCCATACGGCGTTTCCACAGTAAAATATCCTGATCCTCCATTAAAAACAGAAGAAACGAATTTCTGTCCGAATTGTACAGCAGAAGTTTCTGTCAACCAGCCGAGATCACCACCATTAGCAGCAGAATTCTGATCTACCGAGAATTGTTTTGCCAAAGCAGCAAAATCTCCGCCGTTTTTCAAAACAGTCAAAATACTGTCCATCTGAGCTTTAACTTTTGCATCTGCCTGAAGAGGGAACATAATATGACGTACCTTCACTGAGTCAGGAGCTACGCTCTTACCTATCAAACGATACATTTTATATGACTCATCTTCAAAAACAGGACCATAAACTTCATTTATTTGAGCTGTTTCTGCAAATTTTTTCATTTCCAGATCCATGTCTCTTTGAGCAACGTATGCGTCTACATAAGGAACATCCGTATTAAAACTCAACATTCCGGCAATATCGTCTGTCGTAGAAAAATTTTCTTTAAGGTTATTAATCTTTTCTTCGGTCATCTTATAATCACCTTCACTCGGAACTATATCTACTGCAAAGAATTTTACTTCACGCTTTTCATCCTGCTTAAAGTTTTCTTTCTGCTTGTTGTATAGATTTTTCAACTCAGATTCGCTGATAACTACCGTAGAATCGGGTATAGAAGTATAAGATTGTTCTGCATACGCAAAATCTACACTATTTTTAGCACCGTTATAAGCAGCTTCCAAATCGAGCTTATTCGGAGCCATAGATTTTGACAACAAAGTAAAATATTTTCCGACCAACTGTTGTTGTTTCACTGTCTTTTCAATATTTAACCAAGCCTCGCGCTGAGCTCTGAGCTGTTGCCCCATTTCTCCATTAAGATTCGACTCGTCTTCATTAAGGACCACTTGCAAGAAATTCAACAACAAGTCTTTATTAAAAACTCCGGTTTGAGGATCGGTAAATTGTTGTCTTACCATAGGCACGATATTATCTCCCTGCAACAAATCGGCCAACTCTTCTTTAGATACCGTAAGGCCCAATTCGGCAGTAGCATCCGTCAACAAAATATCCTGCACCATCTGATCATATACTTCCTTGTTTATACGAGAAGCGGCACCTTCGGGAAGAGACATGCCATATTGTCTTCTATACATATTCTGCATCTCTTCGGTACGAGTCTGAACTTGTGCCTGAAATTCTTCCGGAGTAATTTTTTTACCGTTAACCACCGCTATTTTATTGCGGTTCATGTTAAAGAAAGTATGACCTGAATTTAAAAGGTCTCCCACGATAAAAGCCAGTAAAGCCACCCCGATCACTCCGACAAGAAGGCCGGCTTTACCTCTGATTTTTTGTAACGTAGCCATTTATTAGATTGTGTTTTTAGTTTTATATTTTTTTAAATTATTTTCCAAGTAAGTGCACGAAGATACGAAAAAAAGCATTTACAAACATATCGTAAAGTCAAAAATTTCCTTTAGTTTTCAATTTTCATTTTCACCAACTCTATTTTGGTTCTGTTTCCTTTTAATATCTCAAATTTATAATTCTCTATTTCAATCGTTTCTCCGGGCTTAGGTATCGTTTTATAATGATAAAGAATATATCCGGCAATTGTCATATACTCATCAGACTCGGGTAACCCTATATCAAAAAGCTCATTAATCTTTTCTATTTCGACACGTCCTGAGAACTCATAACAGTTTTCTCCGGTTCTCCGTGCAATATAATTCAACGTATCGTGCTCGTCTTCAATATCTCCGAATATTTCCTCAACCAGATCTTCAAGCGTCACAATACCGGCAGTTCCGCCAAACTCGTCCACAACGACAGCGATACTTTTTTTCTGTTGCATCAAATTTTTCATTAATTTCTGAGCGGTCATCGTCTCCGGAACTAACAATATCGGCTTAATATAAGACTTCCAATCTGCCGCTTGTTTAAACATTTCGGAAGAATGTATATAACCCAATACATTATCAATATTATCTCTATAAACCAAAATTTTAGAAAGTCCGGTTTCAATAAATAGAGCAACCAAATCCTTCTCCGATGACATATCGATATCAACCGCTACAATCTCTGTACGGGGAATCATACATTCACGAATGCGTAAATTAGAAAAGTCCAAAGCATTCTGAAAAATTTTAACTTCTGTATCGACTTCTGCTTCTCCCTGCGACTTATCTATACTTTGTTGAATAAAAAAATCAAGATCGACCTTACTCATAGTCCCATCATCCCCCGACCGATCGATGCGAACCCCTCCTATCTTTAAGATTCCGGATGAAAGCAATGATGTAAATTTCGCAATCGGATACAGCAACAGATAAAAAACATAAAGCGGTATGGCAAAAACTTTTAATGATAAGTTAGGATTAATCCGAAAAATAGTTTTAGGCAGAAATTCGGCTGTCAGAAGAACGATCAATGTCGATACGACAGTTTGTCCCAATATAATAAATACCTCCTGATCCCAAATAAAGGAGAATACCGGAGAGAGCAAATCGGCCATACCGATACCGTAAACGACCAACGCGATGTTATTGCCGACAAGCATCGTAGAAATGAACTCTTCCTGATGATGATAGAATAAATTAAGAATACGCCCAAGAAGCGTCTTTTTCTTCATATCCAATTCAAAACGGACCTTATTTGAAGATACAAATGCAATTTCTATGCCCGAAAAAAATGCAGACAACAGCAATGGAATAATTATCATAAAGACCGTAGTCATGATTTTTCTCCTTTCTTTTGCGGTGCATAACGACGAGCATTCGTATCTCTCACATTTTTTAAACTGTCCGATTCACCCCGCTGTTCTTCGGCAGGCGATTTCATTGGAAAAATTCCGGTTGTCCGACGTATCGTGTACTGAGTCATAGGTTCATTAGAAACAAAACCGATCCCTTCTATTATGCGATCCACTTTTTCAATATGAATGGCACTATCCGAATATATCTCACGTTTTTTTTGATCCCAGAAAAGTAACTCGGTAAAGAATCTTTCATCCTGCAAATTAGCCATCTTTACATTCCCCCTGAGTTCCCAAAGCTGCTTATATTTATAAAAAATAGCTGAATCTCCCATAATAAAAGCATCTACATGAAAATTCTCATCGAATTTTTCCACATAAATTCCTTGCGGAAATAACCAATACGGTTCTTTCGCATTTTCAAACATCAACCATTCTTTAGCTTTGATACGATAACGAGTAATCCCCGAATCCGAAATCAATGTCGTTACATCAAAACTACTTAACGAGGGAACTTTATGCGGATCTGAAAAGGCTTTAACCACTTCATTTTTTACTTTCTTTTCACAGGAACTAAAAAAAACGGACATTAAGATAAATGCCACTACAAACGCAATACCGGTAAACGGAAATCCTAATAAAGTTCTGCGAATCGTATTCATTCTGTTTTTCGGTTCTTTATATTAAAGGCAAAATTAAATATTTAGTTACAGAGCCGCAATTAATCTCTCTCTTTTTATTGTTTTTACAAAGAAACAGAAAGAGATGTTATTCTTTTTATCGAACAACATCTCTCTGTATTTTGTAAAACAACGGTTATTCAAATTTCCGTTTAAAGAACCAAAGTTCATTAAAGGTAAGACTCAATGAAACTCTTAAAAAGTTTTCACGAATAAATGATGCCGGCGTAGATTGCCTATTTAAATATTCCAAAGAAAGGTTCAATATAGATTTATCTCGTCTTACCGGAAATCCGAAACCGCAAGTAATCCCATATTCATCTATATCACATCCCTTGACTTTGAGATAAGAATGATTATAAAATGCCCCTAACCGATAACGCATACGCTTCATATAATTCCCCGACATCGGATTTGGCAAAAACTCCGCACCAATAGCCACTTTTAAACGATTGTTCAAACTGTCTTTCACTCCGTCATACCTCACACTGCTCCAATCCTGAAAAGTGACATCAGCTCCTACAGTCAACCGTTCATCCCATATATAGGTAAAACCTGCACCTATGGAAGTAGGAAGAGAATATCTAGATTTTATACTCGATGAATCTGATCTCGATACAGAAGTCGACCCGGAAGTTGTAGAATAAATTTCCTCATAAGTATAAGTACGGCCGAGCAATTTTTTCTCAGGAGTATAAACCGCCCCTATGGTAATCCGGTTTTTCTTATTTATATTGTGCGTATATTGTAACCCGAACTCAACTCGAAAATCCGAAACATGCAATTTTTTCAAGAAAATACTTCCGATCGTATTATCCGTAGGCAACAAAGTCGTGGTATGCTCTATATTTCCAAAAAGATATGACACATTAGCCCCAAGATAAAGGCCTTTATAGATATGTCCGCTCAATCCGATAAAAGCCTGACTGATACCACCTTCCCCGACTTGTGTATAAGAACCGTTCGGAATCGAACCGCCAAAACTGTATCCTACTGAAGAGAATGGTGTCAATCCGGCACTTCCCGCCATATGACGCCCCAATGGGAACTGCAAAGCGACATAATCTAAGTTTCCGTTTACTTCAGATTCTTTCAAGGAATTTTCTTTCATCCATGTATTTTGCAAACTGACTCCTATGTCGAAAAGAAATGTCAAAGAATCCATCGCTGCGTACGAAGCCGGATTCTTTATATTAATCTGTCGTCCACTTTGAAATCCATATCCGACTCCGCCCATTCCTCGATTCGCACCGACCGCATTATCTTCCAGAATACCATACCCGTAACGTGAATACGGAGAATTCGTGTTATTCTGTGCCAAACTACTCATTCCCCCTAACAAGGACAACGCTATTAAGACAATAGATATTTTATTTTTCAGCATTATAATAAAGTATTCTGTTTAATCCTTTTAATACAATATTTTTATCCACAAATATGGGAGTTTTTAATCTTTCAGCCAATAAAAAAGCATCGCCGCCCGTTAAAAAAACCAAAAGATCCGGATATATAGCCTTCAGCTCCCTTATATAACCTTCCATTTCAAATAAAACTCCCTGTATTACTCCAGCACGTATCGCAGTTTCCGTATCCGTACCCATAAGCGAAAAATCTCCGACTTTCTCAATCAAAGGCAGTTTTCCGGTAAAATGATTCAATGCTTTCAACCGCATCCTGATACCCGGAGCAATATTTCCTCCGATAAACACTCCTCGTTTCAGCAAT
The DNA here is from genome assembly GCF_982245605.1 of Coprobacter fastidiosus. Lineage (NCBI taxonomy): Bacteria > Pseudomonadati > Bacteroidota > Bacteroidia > Bacteroidales > Barnesiellaceae > Coprobacter > Coprobacter fastidiosus. The sequence continues at coordinate 22,540 of NZ_CEVCIF010000031.1, forward strand.
AAATCATATGTAATCGCCGTACCGGCATCGATTATCAATATATCGCAATCCGGTTTTTCATAAAAAGCGCCTACCACCCCTGCAATCCTGTCCCGTCCCAATGTCGTCGGTGTCCCGTATTCGATTTTTACAGGTATAGGAGTGTCTGCATCTAAAAAACAAAACCGGGATATTCTTTCCTGCAGATAGTCCAAAAAACAAAAAGGGACATCAACCACTGAAGAATAAATACACGACGTAACCCGATATTTATCAAGCAAAGTATCAACAAGCTGCTTATCCGGCTTTACAACAGTCATTACATATTCTAACTTATCTTGACAAAATAAAGCAACTTTTGTCGTCGTATTTCCCTGATCTATGATTAGATTCACATTTGCAAATTTTGGACAAAGGTATAAAAATAGCTCAATCGCTTTTGAGGAAATCCTAATAATTTCCTTTTTTTTCACGCTTTTTAAAAATGCACACTCTTGACCTGACAAATTCATAAAAAAAGGTTGTATCGGACAACAAAACTTTTAGAAACAAAAAAGATTATGTACGTTTGTAAAAAATAAAATTCAATATGAAGAATATTTTTTCAGCATCATGGCGTTTCATAAAAAAGCATGTTACCTTAATGCGAATTTTGGTAATATCTTTTCTTTTCATCATGATCTTTGTAGACGAAAACAGTTTTGTTCAAAGTTTCCTTTATGACCAACAAATTCATGGTCTAAAAAAAGAAATACAACACTACCAGGGAGTTATCGAAGAAAGCAAAACAAAACTGAACGAACTGCAATCGAATGAAAAAAATCTGGAAAAATTTGCCCGGGAGCAATATTTAATGAAAAAAGATAATGAAGATATTTATATAATAACAGAAGAAGAACAAAAATGAGCAATAAAATACGCAACACGATTCTAGTTGTTTCAGCCTTATTTATCCTGGCAGGGACGGCATTATATTTATTCAGATTACCATTCACCGTTTATATATTTGCTGCCGGAGCTGTCGGAATGACTGTCGCACGGGCGACAAATTTATACAACGGCTCAAATTTCAGGCTTAAACGCTTATACCGCATCGAATTGATTGCAGCGATTGTTACCGTCGGGTCTGCATGGTTCATGTTCAAACAACAAAACGAGTGGATTTTATTACTGCTCGTTGCAGCATTTCTACAATTATACACCTCTTTTATGATTCCAAAAGTAGAGAAGAACGGAAAATGACCTTCAAATAAAAAAGAAAGGCGAAGTTTCAATGAACCTCGCCTTTTTTCTTTATTTGAAATCCGAAAATATTATTCGGCAACTACTTCAAACGGAATTTCGACACTTACTTCTTTATGAAGTTTCAAAATAGCTTTATAAGCACCGACTTCTTTTACAGATTCTTTAATGAAGATAACCTTACGATCAACCTCATAACCGGCTTTTTCTAAAGCTTCAGCTATTTGAATATTGTTAACCGAACCGAAAATTTTACCTGTAGAACTGGTCTTAGCACCAATTGTCAAAGAAACTCCTTCCAATTTAGCGGCCAACTCTTTAGCATCATTTTTGATTTTCTCAAGCTTATGAGCACGTTGCTTCATGTTTTCAGCTAACATCTTCAGTGCAGAAGGAGTAGCGATAACAGCCTTACCTTGAGGGATAAGATAATTGCGACCGTATCCGCTCTTAACGGTTACTACGTCATCTTTATACCCAAGATTTAAGATATCTTCTTTTAATATTACTTGCATTACTATTTTCCTCCTTCTTTAAATTATTTCATCATGTCTGTCACATAAGGAAGTAACGCCAGATGACGTGCTCTCTTTACAGCCTGAGCAATACGGCGTTGGAACTTCAACGAGGTACCGGTTATACGACGAGGTAAAATTTTACCTTGTTCGTTCAGGAACTTTTTCAAGAATTCGGGATCTTTATAATCTATATATTTGATACCGCTTTTTTTGAAACGACAATATTTTTTCTTCTTAATATCCACTGAGGGAGGAGTCAAATATCTGATCTCAGATTGATTTTGTTGTGCCATGACTTAATTCTCCTTTACTTCTTTAGATTTAACACTTCTTCTTTTTGCAGCATATTCTGCAGCATATTTATCCATTCTAAAAGTCAAGAAACGGATAACACGTTCATCACGACGGAAATTAATTTCCAATTTTGCGATTACAGACGGATCTGCGTTAAACTCCAGCAATTGGTAGAAGCCTGTAGATTTTTTCTGGATCGGATAAGCCAATTTGCGTAATCCCCAGTTTTCTTCATTCACGATTTCAGCACCTTCTGCCACCAAAATCGCTTTGAATTTTTCTACCGCTTCCTTCATCTGTACATCAGATAAAACGGGAGTTAAAATGAAAACGGTTTCATAATGATTCATACTCATTTAAATTAACTTGTTATTTAATTTTTTGAATTGCGGGGCAAAGGTAGTCATTATTTACTAAAATCCAAATACTTTGCTATTTTTATTTTAGATCTTTCTCTAACTTTTCCCGAAAATCAATCTGTTCAAAATAGATTTTTTTAAACCTTTTTATCGACAAAGACCAACATATAACGAAATAGGAATGCAACTTATATTAATAACATTTTTTATCGAAGCCTCAACCGGAAAATAAAATATTGTTTGTATTTTTGTTGTCTAAACAATTATTACATAATGAACCTTCTCTCTATCGACAACGAAATGTTATTCGCCTTGCTAAGCGGTAAACTATCATCAGCAATCAATCGAAAATTATACAGAAGTTTTCGAAAAATAAACATAGATATTACTCCGGAACAGTGGACTGTTCTTTATTATTTATGGTCAAAAGACGGTGTCACGCAACAGGAACTTTGCAATGCGACTTTCAAAGACAAACCAAGTATGACCCGCTTGATAGACAATCTTGAAAAACAAACTCTGGTAACTCGTTCGGCAGATAAAAACGACCGACGTATCAATATCATCAATCTTACAGAAAAAGGTCGAAATCTCGAAGAGATGACACAGCCCATAGTTGCAACAACGATGAAAGCTGCGCTGAACGGATTAAACGAGGAGGAAATAGAAACCGCTCGCATTTTGTTGAACAAAGTATTCAATAATGTGAAAATATCACTGGGAGACTAAACTTCTGGTTTAAGCTTTCTGTTTTATCAAAATAAAAAAAGCTCAACATAAAAATCATGAGAAAAAAGATCTTACTACTTCTCTTCTCAATCTTGTCGTTCGGCACAAATAGTTTTGCACAATATCACAAAGATATATTAGGGGAGAACTTCGTTCAACAAACAATACAGATGCCCGATGACTATGAAGGAAAAGTCATCATCACCATTGTCCGAAAAGAAGCTGCGCTCCCTACGACAAAAGCAATACTTTACGTACACGGATTCAACGACTATTTTTTTCAGAAATCTCTGGCGGAACATTTCAATGACGCAGGCTTTAATTTTTATGCCGTTGATCTACGAAAATACGGACGCTCAATGCTATCCAATCAATATCCATTCCAAGTTCACAACTTAAATGAATACTTTGCCGACATAGACACGACCTTGCAGATTATAAAACAAGAAGGGAATCACGAAATTTTATTAATGGGGCATTCTACCGGAGGCTTAATAACCTCTCTTTTCTGTCACAAATACAGAAAAGCGCTCCCCGTCCAAGGACTAATTTTGAACAGCCCGTTTCTTGACATGAATCAAAGCTGGTTCAAAGAAAAAATATTGATTCCCACAGTCTCCTTTTTTGCACTTTTCTCCAAAAAAACAAAAATAAAACAAGGTATTTCTACTGCTTACGGAGAAAGCCTATTAAAATCGCATCATGGAGAATGGGAATATGACACGACAAAAAAATTTATGCAATCCCCTCCTCTCACAACAGGATGGATACGGGCTATCCACCGGGGACAAAGAAAAATACATAAAGGATTAGATATCCCCTGCCCTATTCTGGTACTTTACTCCAATAGATCAGTTTACGGAGACGAATGGAATCCCGAACACCAAATCGGAGATGGTGTACTGGATGTAAAAGATATCGCTAAGTATGGCAAACGTTTGGGGTCTAAAGTTACCGAAATAGAAATACAAGACGGGATGCACGATCTTATTCTTTCCAAGAAAGAAGCCAGAGATGCAACTTATCAGGCTATTTTTAATTGGTTAAAACAAAATCAGTTGAACTAATCAAGACTTGCGATCTTCTTAATCATTTATAAATTTATCGTATTGAAATAATGTGCGATAAATCACCAATTTATTCTTATGGATTAATAACCTGACTAATCTTGTCAACAAAGAAACACGATCAGGTCATTTTTACGTTTTTTCCGATCTTTTTTCCCGTTTTCAGTCATCAGACAGCCAGTTACACAACAACAACATCCTCGAAAGAAATTCTCAACCTGACCCGTGCAAAATTTATACAGGCTCTTAGAATAATAAAAAATAAAAAATAAAAAGAATAATACCGATTTACCAAAAATAAAATTATCTTTGTCTTATAAATAAGTGTTCATTGAAAAAAACATATCGAAAAGCGTCCAGTCTTTTTACTTTGTAACAAAACTACCAATTTCTGTTATTTAAAACGTGTAAAAATGGCTGGACGCCTGCGCTGTCATATGCGTGGGCGTTCCTTTCATTTAAACGTTTGGGGATTGGTAGTTCCTGTTACAATACATGAAAGATAACTCTCCACGCTTGAACCGAATATTGTAAAACATCAATCTGATTATCAAATATTAATATTGGGAATTGTGTGGTAATGATACCATATAGTTCCCAATATTTGTGAGGATTAGCCTATTCTTTCTTGTGCAACCTCAATGGCTTTTCGCTTTAATTCGTCTTCACCTTCTATAGCATCCAATACTTTGTCTGCCAGCCATAGTGTAAGAAGTTCATTTTTATCAATCTTGAAATACTCAGCTAATTGTATTACTTGTCTCCGTTTGGCATATCTATCGCCACGTTCTATTTTGCTAAACATTGGAGTGTCTATTTCAAGCAAAGCTGCCAATTGCCTTTGTAGCACACCGTGTTCTTCTCTCAACTCTTTTATTTTGTCTCCTAATAACATGGTCTTTATTCTTTTGAGTTCAGTATGTGTTTCGTCGAATTTCGACGGATTTAAACATTTTCGACGGAATAGGCTGTATCTTTTCGTCGAAATTCGACGGATTGGCTATAATATAAACCAATTTCGTCCATCTGTTCTAATCAATTCCTCGGCTTTCATAACTTTCAATAGATCACCAAGGCTGCGTAGTTTTTGCTCTTCAGTCTTATTGCTAGGCATTACATCTTTGATGTATTCGTAGATGCCATCACGTTTGGCTCCATCTGATCCAGCATTCTTAAGATATTGCAAAACCATCTGTTTAATTTTGTCCTTATCAAGTCCTTTTTGCTTGGTGTAACCTTGCAATTGACGAGTGGCTTTAGCAACTCCTAAAGAAATTGTATAATTGGGAGCATCGCCCTCAATAAGTCCCCTGTTCAGCAAGTCTTTTGCAACATCTTCATGTATGAATCTGCCTTTCTGCACAGCATCGAGAGATATGCAATCCCATAATGATAGAGTGTTGTCAGTCTTCAATAAATCCGTATATCGTTTATTGATCTCGTTACCATATATGCGTACTACAACTTTCTTTTTTGCCGCATCAATCTCGTAGTCCGGCATCGGAAAGTGTCTGCGCCATTGTTCATTAAACATTTTCTTGATGCCACGACTTACGGTATCAATCATATTGAAGTCCACCATTGCCTTGCATAGGCATTCATTGCGGAAATAGGTCTGAGATTCCTCATTTCTCAAAGCATTTTCCAAAGTTCCGGGGATGAAAGTACCGGCGTTGGAATAATATAGGTAGCCGGGATTCTCAACGAAATTGACACGCTGTTGCATCGTGTAATCTTGATGAGCAATGCAGTTATGAAGTGCTTCGCGTATAGTGTAGTCATCATACTGTTTCATTGTATCTGGGAAAAGCGTACCACCAGGCATTTCACGCAAAGTCAGATTTTCAATCTTTGAGAGAATTTCATCTACTGTCAGTATGAATGGAACAGTGAAATGTTCGTAGTCCACCACATCTTGATTTGCATCCCTGCGTGTCCAAGTTACCTGAGCGACAACAGGACGCAGTTTAAAGGCTGATTCGTATTTGCCCAACAATATGATAGCGGCACGAGTGATGCTTCCATTTCTTGTCAGTCCGCATTTGCCAAGAAATGTCTGAATATCCCAAGCATTTACCTCTGATTCGGGAATACGACTATGTACCTTTTTAAACATTTTGCGGGCTTTAGCTATAGCAACTTCGTCAAGGTCATCTATCGTTGCATCAGGAACAATCTGTGCAGACCAATCTGTTTCGCCAAATATTGGCTCATCAAGAATGACATTCATGCGTTCTGTGGTCAACTCTACAAGAGAATCTTCAATTCGCTGCCATGCTTTGTTATGAGCGTAAACAGGCAATTTGGGACGATGCTTGGGAATATGGACTACCCAAACCTTCTTGTTAGTGTCATCGGTAACAAACTCTTCAATATCAAGACCTTCTGTCGAAAGATTGATACAGCGTTCCGTTAAACGAAGAATTGCCTTTTGCCGGTCATAGTTATAGGTATCAGTCCCGACAATTTCCAAAGAACTGTCATGTACCCCTATCACTAAATGTCCTCCTCCCATATTGGCAATAGCCGACACATATGAGATGATATCGTTTTTCTCATCCCCACAGAATGAGTTCTTCAAATTCTTGAATTCCTTCCATTCGCAACGAGCATTCTCTTGTGGATAGTTGCGAAGGAGATATTGTTGTAGTTCTGACTCTTGCATAATTACCCAATTATACTTTCACTTTCATCATTATGTTTCTCAGCATTTCTGATGACGCATTCTTTACTTGTATTGGCATAGCAGTAGACACAGAAATGACGGCAAGTATTATACATGCCGATGTCTTTGCTGATCATACATCCACATACCTTACGTTGCCCTGTATCCTTTACATTACGCACCTTTTCTGGTATTGGTGGCAAATTACCAAACAAGTCTTTTTCTGGTAATTTCAATGTATGTAGATAATAGACAAGTTCCTTATCGTCAGCAAAAATGCGTTTCATCAATTCGCCATCAATGCAACGATTGTGTTCTATCCCGTATTTTTCAAGGTCAATATCTTCAGCACAAGTGGCGATTTCAACATCCCAACCATCTTTGTGCCAAGCTTCACGAATCTTTTGAAGACCTTCTACAATTTCTATTCGTTGAGCAAGGTTGGCTTCGGCATTCTCCACATTCTCCTTTGTAAAGAGCATACTTTCCTTAACAAGATTGTTTTGAACCTTGCGATATGCTTTTACATCAACGAAACTGAATACAAGCTTATTTGTGTAACCTTTCAGTTTATTTCCAATGTGCCAAATGCGCGTCAAGAGGTCACGAGGAGCAATGTTTGGCGTAATTATTAAAGGATCAAAACGCCAGATTACTTTCTCCTTACCAATCATATCAGAAAGTTTCTTGAATGTCTCAACTCTGTTTTCGACAGACGAAACATTAGGCTCAAAACCTTCTTTTACATAATCGTTGAGTGTAACCTGAAAATAGTAGTGTATTTCTCTTTCGTCAAGCTCATGAAGGTATGGGAGGATCGGCTTTGGGTTCTTTGTCCAGAAAATCACCACCTTGCAGTTTTTGAACGAAATATACATTTTTTGCTGGTTGAACGGGTTATACCAAGCACAATACCCTTTAGCCAAGCGGTTGAAGAACCACTTGGCATAAAAAGCAGGAATATCGGTTGAACGACTTGCAGAGACAATGACAGGAGCTGTAGCTTCTACTTGTTCACCTGTATCGTTCGTGATAATAATTTTACCTGTTGGCATAACGATTAAATAAATCTTGCATTAACTGCTCAAAGTACTGTTTATTCTCATAAGTTCCCTCTACGATAGGAGGATAACCACCTTTATCATAAAAACACCAATGCTTAAAATGATCAATGGTTGATCTATTATCTATAGGGTTGCCCAATGGATTAGAATAGTATTTACCACCAGGAGCATAACCTTTTTGAAATGTTATTACCTTTCTGGAAAGCGTTTCTCGCATTTTTATAGGTAGGTAGTTTCTTGAAAGGATAAAATAGTTAACATTTGCATCCTCTACAAATTTAGATGATGTTGGATGTATTGGTTTCAGGTTTCGCTTTTCAACACCATCCTGCGAAATAACATTATTTCCTTGTGGTTGTGGATACGAAGTCGTATTTAAACTTTTAATACTTGAAATCAGTTTCTCAATCTTCTTATACGCAGCATCAGTTGGTTTCAAGAAGTTGTCAAGGATGCTCAAGAACGCTTCTGGATCTTGCCTTTTACTCTCAAGTTCTATAGCTTTATCAATATTTTCTTTTTGGGTCTTTAAACCTTCTTTACCTACAATCGAATAAATTTTACTACGGAATTGTTCTGGTGTATAAGAACCCTCATCTCCTGCAAAATTAACAGCATCAAGAGCTTTGTACGCTTTAGTTGTAGTAATACGTGAGAAACTACTAAAAATATACATAAAAGCTTTAGGACTTTGAACTATATTTTCAAGTTTAACAGCCTTATTTACCGCCTCAACAACTTTCTGCTGTTTTACAACTTTTGACTCTACATTATTTTGATTCTCAATAATCTTAGATCCCAACTGACTTTCTACAATAACTGAAGTACTATTGCTCGCTTTGGGTAAGACAGCATCCTTTATTTCTATTCCATTAAGCATTCGCCAAACATTACTTGCAAATGATTGATAATAATCCTTATTGCCATTTATCAATACAGACGTAAATGTCTTTGGCAGAGACGTAAAACCTCTTGTGGCACCATAGATGCCATAAGCTAACTTATAATTACAGAATCCTACTTGTACAAGGTACTCTACCAAGCGATCAATGTTATCGCCTTTCTGACAGAATGCAGCAAACGATGAAAGTACATCATTTTCAATAGCGAATAAGTCAAAGGCGGAGTTCTCCTGGAAATGATTAAGTAATGCTCCAACATAAGCAGATGCAGGATTTGAGTCCCATTTATCTCCAAGCATGTTCCTTAGAATCATACCTCCATTATATGCCTGTGCCAAAGGTTCTTCTACGCCATTTTCTTCCATTACAGATTTGTACTCTGCCATAAACTGGGAGCAAATAAGGTTCTTATAGAAAGAACTTTGGTAAGATGTGTCCAAAATATGCAAAGACAGATTATCATCAACATTCAGCAATTCCTCAATGGCATACTTTTCACGTTGAGCATTATCTTTTGCTTCCAATTTACGAATGGTGCTATTCATATTGTCTATGACACGAGAAAACGTCTCTGGGGAAACATACTCTAAACAACTCCACAATTCGTTTGCATCATAGACTCTACGAAGAGGAAGTTTGTTACAGAATGCGTCATAAACACCCCAGTAGTGCAAAAGATTCTTGGCATCTTTTGTAGAAAGACCTTGCGGATTGTCAGACAATTTTAACTCTAATAAATTTTTGTTCCAAATGGTATCTTCATCTATTGAAGAATAGATTTCATTAAACTCTCTGATTCCATTCAAGATAGCATCGTCTTGTGCCTGAGTGGGTCTTTTATCAGGAGAATTTACAACAGCAGAAAGCGTGTTACGAAGTTTTCTTGACAAAGCTTTCAATTTGCCAACCTCGTTGCTGACCGAGCTATTAGCACCTATTAGATAACAATAAATGAAACCTTTAATTCTGTCTAGCAGAACGTCTCTACTAACATTTATAGGTTCATTCTTGATCTTGAAATTTACATATGAAGGATTCCATAAGAAATCATCTTTTTCAGATTGAGTAAATAAATCTTTGGCAACGCCAAAAAATGTTTTTTTCTCTTTGGGTTTAACATCTATATTAGGAGCATAAAGCTTATAGAACTTATTCTCTAGGCTTTGTTCTGCCTTTGACAATACACCCTGACGCTCCTGATAACTATTAAAATAGATACGACAATGAAAAGGGTTAAGGTTGATGGTATGATAGCAGAGATAGGTCTCTACTCCGTCATGTTCCTTAGCCTTCTCAAAGAATCCATCTTTATAGTCATCAGTTTCTATCTCAATAACCATAGGATAGTTCTCAAGGTCATTTTCTTCAATCTCGAACCTTGGATATTTACTGTACAATATTATTACTTGCTCTTTGTCGTTCGCGCAGACAGGATAGAAGCGTTTGTTACCAAAGCCGCGTCTTGCGTAAAATCCTAAGGGCGAAATTGACTCTGAAGACAATATGTTATTGAAATTCAGAGTACAGGTTGGTATGTATAATTTCATAATTATCCTCGTTTTTTAGGAGTTGACAAACCTCATAGTGTTAATTTGGGACCACTCGTAAGACTCGTATCATAAAGCGAAGTAGGTACATCATCAAAAAGACTGGAAAGATTGCCTGAGTGCATTATATACAAAGCTCGATAGGTTCTTGTCACGGCCACATATAGTGGATTTCGGTTTGCATCGTCTTCAACAGTACATTCAGGAATGAAAACATGTTCAAATTGAAGTCCTTTAGAACTATGGTAGGTCATCATCTTTGGATTGTCTGAAGAAAAATCTAGATCCATAAACTGTCCATACTTAGCTTCAACGTTTACACCATGATTCTTGAAATATTCATATGCACGCTCTACTTCATCATTGTGTCTAAATAGGATGCCGACATCCTCCATGTTTTTGTTTTGAATAAGCGAAATGATGGCATCATACTGTTCAGTAATGTTATTGTACTTGATAATCTTTGGTTTTTCAACACCCTCTTCAGTACAACGCTCTTCAAGTTCGTCACTTTCGGAATTTAGATACTGTGCAAGACGGGCTATCTTTTTGGGTAATCGATGATTGAACACAAGCTGTTCGACAGGGAACTTAGTAAAATACTGTATATCCTCCATTGAAACAGTTTGCTTATCTTTAATAAAAGTATAAAGTTGTTGAGCCGAATCACCATACAACAATAATGCTTTTTTTGCCTTAGAACGGAATAGTTCTATATCCTCTTTGGAAAAATCTTGTGCTTCATCCACAATAATATAATCAGCACTTGGACATCCAGCTCTATTCTGCCAATGCCAATGATAATCAACATTTCGTTGTGGAATACCTACCTGTGAAATGCCATCAGCCATATATTGCATTAGTGCTTTAGTGAACACAATGTAAAGATAGGTACCCTTATGCTCATCTTGTATCTGTTTTGCCTTCCACAAGGCAAGAATGGACTTTCCACTACCTGCACAACCCTTAACAATGTAGGAGTTATCTGTTTTCTTGTTAATCACCTTTACCTGGTAATCATCAAGTTCGGAATCTTTAACGTAAAAACTTCTCTTAGCCATGATTAGATTTATAGATTTATGTTAAAACTATCAATTATTATTTCATTGTTTTTTGAATGGCAGCAAATTGCCCAATCATCATTTTGCTTGTATTTGGTGGAGTGTATGACGTGGATAAGGTTTGCTGTTTCCATCCCTTGCATGATAGCTGTCTTAAGAGGTTTCTTACACAGCACTCGATAACACACCCTGCTTTCGTCATTTGATTTGTGAGAATGACTTACGTTGAATGTTTGCTGCATAAAGCAAAAGTTTCTACATCCATCATGACAAGCACACGACAATGGTAAAAGCGTCTCAATGGTTCTGCTTTTACGGACATAGTCATTTATTGCATTATTCATCAATTGAGGATAGAAGTATCCTGAATGCTCGTCTTTAGTTGTTACATCAAGCATTATAAGCAAACCGTTTTCATGAAGAAAAGCCGTAAGTTTCTTTGCCATTATTGCATATGCATTTGTTGGTAGGACTTTTTTAGAAATTAACTCACAAACCATCTTGTCACAGAGGATAAAATGATAATCGTTCTTTCCGAATGCAAGTTTTTCCACGTCTTCAATTGTGCCTAACGTCTGGCTAAATATACTTAGTTCGACTTGTATATTTTTATTAGGGTTACACTCTACTAAATCCTTGAGTATGGCTAAAGCACCATCATTGCCATCTATTGCTGTGATGTTTATCTTTGTATGAGGTAAATGTCTTCCAATTGCTGTAATCAAGCCAAGAATTTCCCCACCTGTACCGCAACCGTAATCCAATACACTAATCTCATCTTGTTCCAACGTTTTCTTCAGGCATTTATTCTGCAAAAGATTATCAGCAATACAAAACATCTCTGCATAACTGCGAGGAAAGTAAGTACCAAGATAAACTTTAAGTTCTTCTTCGTTGAGATCAAGATTATACTCATAACGCTCATGCTCTGGAGCATAAATAGCTTGATGTTCATTGAAAATCTTTTTGTCAAGCCAATGTGGCAGAACCGTTTTTGATTTTCGGAAACAAACGTTCGAATTAGTATTTGACAGTTCTTTTGATTGATGTTCTTCGACAACACCAGATGAATTGTCTCCTTCGGTTGCAATTCTCTCGCCTTCTTCCCAAAAGATTGTAGAAGGTGAAATGGCTTTAACAGCATGATTAGTGAACTTTGCGAGTTTTGCACAATGTTCACCGATGCCATCTGCATTTATTGTCACAACATATTCTTGAGTTAACCTTATTCCGTGTGCTGCAAAAGATGAAGATGCCCTTGTGCTGTCAAGCACCTTGACTGTAAAATTGTCGAGCTTGAGCGATAATTTTACTATCCTTTTCACAAAATTCGAAAGTGCAATACTATTTTCGTCCTCGACAACAAAAGAATCAAAGTTTAACATTATCTCTTTTTTCTTTTGTTTTTTCTCTTCAGTGTGGGGCTCGTACTTCTTTATATCTTTGAACAACTCTATTTTCTCAATTGGCTCTGCTGGTTTATCATAAGTAGCATTGCTGAATTCCGTCAGGTAGAAGGGATTTAGGTTGAGAGTTTCCGCAAGTTTAACGATTCCGAGTGGGTCAAGGTCGGTGTGAGGACAAGTGATGTCATCCAACTTTTCAATGAAATGTTCGCTATCAGTAATGTGAAGCCAAGACCTGTTGGTGGCACTTAAATTGTTCTCCAACTCTATTGGTTGATGGAAAATAATAAGGTGTGGCACATCCTTGATTTGGTTCTTTTCAACACCTAAGACTTTAAGTTCTTTCTTTACCGTGGAATGATTTATCCTAGCTTGTTGAAGAACAGTCTTTCTCGAACCTCCCTTAATAATTTTACCATTGTATGTCCATTCTCCATTTTCATTGGCAACAACATTACCTCCATAATTTTTGAATTCTATAGAAATAATAGCGTCCTTCTTTATAAAGAGGGCATCTAACTCACATCCAATATTATAGTTGCCTGCGAACACACAGAATTCATTCGAATCCTCATAGTGAGCTTTGAGTTGCTCACAGAGAAACCGAAACTGCTCACGTTCTGCTGTTGTGTCAAAGTTTCCGACTCTGAATGTTAAAAGTCCTCCCATTACAAAACATCAATACTATTTTTGTAAACTAAATGATCTTTGTTTCTGTGCTGACTTTTTCGGTTAAGAATTGTCAGTTTTTGACTACAAAGGTACATAAAATATAGCAAACACTTGTATGTATAGATATGAATTTGCAATAAATGTATTTACTATAAATCGACTATCTTCGTTTAATCGAAGTATGCTTCTTTGCTACGTTATCATTCCACGGAAGGTCAGACGATGAGCCACCAGTTCCTGTCCCGACATGAACCTCTGCCGGCCCACCGAAAGCAAGCGTGAATGCCGCCCCAAGCAACTGTGCCTGTATCTCGTTCACCTGTTCCTGCGGATCGAATACAGCATTGACAAACTCCTCGTCCGTGATCTGGCCGTTGAAATGTCTTTGAGCCACATCATAGTCTATCTGGAATTTGATGTTCTCAAAAAGTTCATCACCGACCCGTGTCCAGATGTGGAGCGACGGATTCCGATAGTTTGAGACATTGATACGTACAAGCTCGGCACCGGACGAGAGGCTGTAACGTTGGGGATTGGCCTTGCGGTCAAGCAAACTTATCTGCTTTCGCTGCCTGTCTATGAGTGCATCCTTCTCCTTGAATTGCCGTTCTGCTGCTTCCGCCTGATGAATGGCCTTGTCTATTTCTTTTTGATAGCCGTTTCGCAGTTTTCCGATTTCTGATTTATGTTGTTCCTGCAACCGAGCCTTTTCTGCCTGAAGTTCCTCAATCTGTTTATTGAGTTCGGCTATCAGCCTGTTCTTGTCAGCCAGTTCCTTCTTTGCCTTGGAAAGGTCTCCCTTGCCGAACCATGCGAGGATGGTGCTCCTGCCTTCTTGCGCCTTCTCCACATCGGCCTGCAACTTGGCTATATCCTCTTCATACTGGATTACCTGCTGCCTGTAATATTCCGAGTTAACCTGATGCTTGGCGGTAGAACCGACAATTCCACGCTGCAACCCGAACGGTTTCATGGCCTTGGCATAGCTGTTCTGGTATTCATGCAATTTGGTACGACGCATCACGTCATCCGCCGACAGACGGGGTCCGGACTTCGTTTCATATTTCTTTTCGCCCTCCCGCTTCCTGCGGATACGCTCACCGGTTACAATGGGTACGACTGTGGCGTGCAGGTGTGGGGTCTTCTCGTCCATATGCAGCACGCAGGACACAAGGTTGTCATCACCAAAGGTTTCCTTTAGCCATTTGAGATTGGCATCGATCCAACTGTCCAGTTTGCCGTCATTGGCAATTTCCATCATCTGCTCATGCGTTCCGGTCAGCATTACGCGTATTGCCTTTGTCTGGTTCTTGCTGACTTTGCGGCGTAGCCCGGCTGTCTCGATGCGGCACTGTATCGCCTCGGTGCGATTGGACACGCCATCGGGAAATCTGACCAACTCACGGTTGAGATGTGTCCGGTCCGCATCGGCATTAACCGACACATAAATCTTTCCCTTGGCATCCTTTCTTTCTATATGGCATGACATTCCACTGTCATTACCGCTGCCACGTTGCAGGTGGCAGACAGCGTATTGTGTATTACTCATATCTGTTCGTTATTTTATTGTTATTCTTGTTGTAAAATCCCGTCCAGACAGCCGGAGGCACACCCGGGAGCCTGAGGAATTCCCCGGCTTATGGGCTTTTTGACTGCCGGACGCGAAGCGGAGACAGTGAAAATGCCCTAATAAGCTACGGGATTTTACAACCCCATTTTCACGGGACAGCGAGCTGTCCATTGATTCTCCTTCATTCGATCTTCCCTGCATCCACCAGTTCAAGTCCGAAGGTGTCGATGAAGCTCTGCAACATTGGATTGCGTTGTATCATCCTCGCGAGAATCATCTGTGGCGTGTCCTCCATCAGCAGGAAGTCGGCGATGTCCAGTCCCCGACTACGCTGTTCATCGGTCGCCATCTTTTCCAGCAGGTCGGAACAGGTGACACGCCTGCAGATAGTCTCCAGCATCGACAGTCGTTGCCGCCATTCGTCGGTTGCCTTGAGATCGGGGAAAAGGATCACTTCACGTTCTTTCAATACCTGCATGGCCTCGCTGTTGAAACAGCCGTGCATTCCCCCGGTGGCAAGCCATACAAAATCAGGGATGAACAGGGCGGCAACCAGTGCCGTCTTCTCGCTTTCGACAATGGCTACAGGCTTGGCTGACATGGCAGCGGAAGTGTCCGAAAGCAGATGTTCACCGAACAGGCACTGCTTCATGTGGAAATCCGGCACTTTTCTTACAGAATGGACCCAGTTGACTTGACTGAAAGGCTCTTTAATCCGGTGCCCGGTTACGGCATCGTAGCCCATAATCTTGCCTGCACGCACGTTACCCCTGACATCTATCTGCCAGAACACGGTCGAACCGTTCCACATCCTTGACGTGCCGACTTTGTAAACATGGAACAACCGGCCGGCTTCCTCCTTTCCCGCCACTTTGGTGAAGTAACGGTACAAAGGATTGATGTCGTACCCGCGCATGGATTGCTCCACCCAATCATAGGGAAGATAAGAAATCTCCGGTTCTTGTTCTGTTGGCGGTTGTTTTGCTACATACTTTACTGTCGCGAATGCACTGCCGTTCATTTTATGGCCAGCCGATGTTTCCCTTGCTGACGGATTGTCCCGGAAGTATTCTTTCGGGGAATAGTGATAGCCACAACTGTGGATGTGGTCGCATTTACCCACGTATCCCGGGAAAGAAATCTCTCCCGCCTCGTCGATATAACGGGTAAAGCAGGACTTCCTTCCGCACCCCGGACAGACGGTCTTGCTGCCCGGTTTGTATTTTTGAAGATGGAATCTATATTCGTTCATAATGTTGTCGGTTATGTGTTTCTGCAAATGAATACCACCATTTGCAGTTTGCAGTTCTTGCAGTCCTGCAGGAATTTCCCCTTTTCAGTCCTCGAAACTGCAAAACTGCAAAGACTGCAGGCTGCAACAAGGGATCATCCGTTGCAGTTTCGTGGGGATGATTCATTATTGTTTTCATTGGATTTTCCAGATTTATCATACATGATTTTCTCGTAATGTCCGGCTTTTGATTTCCGGAGAAGCCTGCTGTGGCATAACTCTTTCAGGTAATTCATGACAGTCCGCTCGCTGACGCACTGCCGTTCCTTTCCAATGATTATTGCTGTTTTTGTATCAAAGGTATCAGGCAACATAGACAGCAGCACCTTGGGAGGGTCTTCACAGGTGTCATTCGCCACGAAAGAACGGATACGCGTGTATGATTCCTCAAAATAGTCGTTCAGCCGTATGGCGGCTTTCACCGATGATACATCTATAAACTGCAGGTGACTTTCACCGGACGCGTGGCGCAAAACCTGAATTATCAATGCCAGACGGGCTACATGAGCCGGATGTTTCATTTCCCGGCTGTCCACCTCGGCATCATCCTCTATCCGGTTGATACGCTCCACTTTCCTGTTCCACCAGGAGAAGAAGTATTCCCTGGCCTCCCCGTCCATGGACAGCACATGGGGTATTTTTTCTTCCGCTTCGGTGTCATAGTCCAACGCAAGGACCTTGTTCAATATATTCTCCCAACGGGCTGCAGCGAGGGATGTCCTTTCCCCATCGTCGTCCCGGTTTTTCCAGGATGAAAGTTTGGGGGATTTGGGCATCACGAACAGGATACGGTCAAGCAGCCCGTTTTCCTCGAAACCTTTTTTCAGAAGCTCGTGTACACGCTTGGTCTGCGTGGTCCCGATGATATTTATACATGGATGCTCGATGTGTACAGGAACTGGGGAGTTTACCCTGGTAACATCCAATGCCCCGCCACTCCATGCAGTCAGGAGCTGTTCTATGAGCTGCCCGTTCGTGTAACGGTTGGCGGAATTGAACATGCCCATGATCTCGTCCACCAGAATGACCACGCTTCTCGGGTTGTGGTGGTGGGTCAGTAAAAGCGACTCGGGAGTGAAATCAGAGACTACAGTACGTTTCAGGACAGGTCTCTTCCCGTTTTCTCCCGCGGCTTTCCATGCCTCCAGTTCTGCCTCGTAAACCTTGAAAAGGGCATAGTCACGTTTTCGGATCGGGCGATATGCGGCCTCCAGCGGTGGGGTCTTGCCCAGTCCGGGCCTGCCTACCAGAATGACGTACAACGCTCCGCTGCTCTGCCAGTCTCCTTTGATGCGGATACGGTATGCGCCTCCCAGGGCCGCGGATACAGCCGACAACATGGCCGTCGCGGTGAACTCGATCTTGTAGTTCTCGTATGTGGCCATATCGAGTATGACAGACTGCACGGTTTGGGGCAGGACCTCCAGCGGGAATCCCGTTCTTTCAATATCCTCCGCCTCCATGCGGATTCTGTTACACAGTTCAAGCCTGCCGGTTGCCATATCACACATTTTTTCTCTTGCAATAGGATGTTACACTCTCGGACTTGTTGCCTGTCTGTACCCGGCGTACATCGGACTTGGCATACATGTTCTTGTTACCGACCTTGACCGGTACGAGATAGCCTCGTTTCGCCCACAGGTTGAGCGTGCCCTCGCACACGTTCAGCAACTCACGGACCTGTTTTGTATTGAGATAAGTCTCCTCCGCTTCACGCAGTATCGCGGCTCTCTGTTCTTCCTGTTGCGCCATGATGGTACGCTGCACGATGGATTCAGCGAACATTTTAAGGTCAGCGGGAGTGACTTCCAGTTTCACGTTCGCTCCCTGCTCGACCAGACTCTCTATGGTAATCATAAATATCAATTTTGAAGTTTGTGACGACCATCTTCAAAAGTTCCCTGGTGCCCCGCTTCCGATGGCTTATAAAAGAGAAGCACCGCCAGCCCTCGGGAAAGGATTGACGGTGCAAAACTATACATGAATTAAAAGTAATTGATATATAGTGATTTGTCTTAAATTATCATGACAATATAAGTCCGTGTGACAACGTGAAAAGGTTATAATTGGCCTTATTTCTATGCAATGGTCATCGTGCCTGTACCTGGGATATTACTGATAGCCTGTGCCAATTTCCGGAACAGTTCCCGGTTATCGTCACTTTCTATAAGGGGTGCCATCTGGTCTTTGCCGTCCTTGATAACGTGTTTTGCCGTTCTCAGGAACCCGACCGACTGCCGTATGGCGCTCTCGCTTTTCAATGACGGCAAATCCGGGAACTGCAATGTCAGCCCCATGCTGTACTCCTTGGCTGTATGCATACCGGCAACCAGATCGAGTTCCTTCAATACATAGAACGGTAATGCCTGATGAATGGCACTTGTATTGACGGAAATAAAGTCGCGGATATGTTGTAATACAACTTCCTTGTTCTCGTGATCAAGATAATCGGCAAGTGGCCGTTCCTGGATTTTTTTCTTTCCGGCCACGCGTTGTACAACGGGTTCCCTGACGCTGTCTTCGGCCCGAGTTGTAATCGTATCCCTGCTTTCTTCATCGGTTTCCATGTCAGCCGTGATGGTCTGCAAGGCCCATTCGCCGACATAGCCTTTTTCAATGGCGCTGTTCATGGCAAAATACCTGTCCCAGTCTGCCCGGGTTCGGAAACCGTTCCTGATGGATACGTTTATTATCTGCTTGACGACAAGGGAACAGCCCTGCCTGTCAGCATTGTCAGCTTTCGGATTCTTCATCTGTTTCTCTATCATGGAAACCATCGCCTCGAAGCTCTTTCCATAATACAGCCAGCTCAACACGAGCGGTGCCGAAAGGGTGACACCCGGCTTGGAAGATTTGCCGCTAAAAAAGGACTTTATCCTGCCCCAGAATGTGACCGGTGGAATGTTGTCGGGCAGAGGATTGTTTTCCTCCCTCTGTTTCCTGTACAGCTCCACGATCTGCCCGGGTACCGCGTTCTCCGCGAATTGCATGCCTATATTTGCAAGGCCATCCGTGCTGTCATCGTTCCAGGACAATTCCCATTCCCGCCTGATACTGGGGAGTTGCCTGAATATGGCTTTGCAGATGGCAAGATACTGCCTCTCGTCACCGTTTGTCATCAGGCGCGAGAAGCGGTTGTATTCTTCACGGTGCGTGTTCTTCCACTGGAGAATATCCTCCTTGAATTGTTCGTATGTCAACTTCTGCTCGTCCATATTCATATTGCATTATCGGTGGATATAAAAGGATAGGTGGAAAAAGAAACGGTCAATCCAGAAGGTTTACCAGCTCCTTCTTCATTTCATCGTCTATCTTACGGTACCGGGCAAAGGCACGGCTACCCTCAGAGTGCCCGGACATGGAGGCAATCAGGTTCGGGTCCTTGACCTGCTTGTACAGGTTCCCGATGAAAGTCTTCCTCGCTGTGTGGGTGGTGGCCACCTCGTACAATGGTCTTGCCACATCCTCGCGCGTCTTCGGGTCGAGCACCCTGACCATACGGTCAATTCCCACGTATTTGAGAATCTCCTTTATTTTCTTGTTGTAGCCGAAATGCGAGAATCTCGGGAGCAGCGCTTCTTCCAGGTCCTTGTACCTTTCTAGTATATCCAAAGCCTTTTGGTTAAGCGGGACCCGTACCGTGCCCGCGTGCTCCAGCTTGGTCTTCTGGGGAATGTACTCCACACAACCGTCCACGATATTCGCCTTGGTCAGCCGGTTCAGGTCACTGACACGGCAGCCGATCAGGCACTGGAACATGAAGATGTCACGATAGACCGGATAGCTGGCACCCATGCCGCTTAAGTCGGCATAATATACCTTGTCACGTTCTTCAAGTGTCAGGTAGAACGGGTCTCCGTACATGGGCTGTGCGATCTGGTACTGGTCGAAAGGATTATTTCGTGTAAGGCCACGCTTGATGCACCATTTGATGACGGTGCGTACGCGGTACAGGCTTCCCGACATGCTGTTCTCGGAACGTACCTGCTCGACATTACGGCAGACCTCGTTCTGGTAAAACACGGGATACATGTCAACATACTTGTGCTCTTCCTGCAGCCAGAATTTGAAATCCCTTATGTCATCTGCCGTGATGGAGTCAATGCAAAGATGGAAGCCCCTCTGGTGCATGACCTCATGGCGGAAACGCTCGTAACGGAGTACCTTGTTGAGATTGTCAAGATGATGTTTCCGGCTCTCGAACGCGAGTGGGGTCTCGTCAGCATATTTTTGTATCTGGTATGACAACAGGTATTCCTCTGCCTTGTTGCCGCCCCTTGCATTGATGTTGGGGTGATGGTATTCTTCTATCAGTCCCTTGAGCCAGTTCCCGTCAACTCCACGGCTGTATTCCCTGGTAATCAGGTGGGTGATTTGCTGGATATCCCTGTCGAAAGCGTTCTTCTTCTCTTCCGAGACAAGAGCCACACGTGGTTTGTAGCCTTGCCTCTCCGGGCTCCAATGGTTCGGGTTGATGGACAGCTCGCTCGCGGCCTTTATGTCCACACCACCGATATCCCGGACACGGAAATAGACTCGGGCAAGATCCGTCACGTTGTTTTTCGCCGATGTCTTTCTGATAAATGCTGTTACTTTCATGTATATATCCTCCTCAGTTTATCATTTCAACAAGTTTTCGTTTCATGTCATCATCTATCGTCCGGTAACGCCGGAAGGCCCTGCTGCCTTCCACGTGGCCTGACATGGAGGCTATCAGGTTGGGGTCCGGAACCTGCCGGTACAGATTGCCTACAAAGGTCTTGCGTGCCGTGTGGCTGCTGGCCACCTCGTACAAGGGCTTCTGTACGGTGTTGTAGCCGTGCGTGTCAAGAATGGTGACCACACGGTCAATGCCACAATGTTTCAGCAGTTCCCGTATCCCCAGATTGTAAGTGTTGATGGGCTTGAAGGGAAGCAGCTTGCCGGTATTCCCGCTATAGCGTTCCAGTATTCTGACCGCCTTTTCATGCAATGGAACCCTGACGGTTTTCGCCTGGCACTTCTTGGTCTTTTGAGGCATATACTCCAGAAAACCGTCCTTGATGTTCTCCTTGGTCATCCTGTAGAGATCACCGACACGACAACCGACATAGCAGTGGAACACGAAAATATCCCGGATGACAGCCAGTTTCGGGCAGTCGCTCAGGTCCGCGTCGTACAGGACATTCCTCTCTTCCGATGTGAGGTAGAACGGGTCGCCGTAGGTCGGCTCCTTGCAGCCATAAACAGCATAGACTTCGTTATCGGAATACTTCATTCTCTTGCACCAGCGCAGGAACGTGCAGAAAAGGTTCATGATATTGATGACGGTTGTGTTGGATAGAGGCTTGGGCTTGTGGTTGATGAGCATACGGGGAGTATAAAAGTCAGGATACTCCTGGCGGAACAGGTATTCGTTGGTGACATACTCCCTGAAGTCGTTCATCTGCCCCAAGGTGACAGTTTCAACGAAGAGAGTGAAGTCAGTATCGCCCAATAATTCACGCCGGAACTCGTGATACCTGGTCATCGTTCGCTCGAAGCGGGCGATGTGCTCCTTGGTTCTTTCCGCGCCGTCATATTTTTCCAGGTACTCGTGGATACGGTGGAGCAGGTTCGGGTGATCACGCTCGAAAGCCCGCGCGGGATGCAGGACATCCTCGATGACCTGTTTCATCCATTTGCCGTCAGCCTTCTCCGAGAAGGTCTTTTCCGCTCTCTCGATGATGGCGGCGATCTGTTCGGGCACCCGCTTCTGTTCATTGGCCGTCACGGCAGTCGTTCGCCTGTAACATAAGGTATCGGTATCCCAATACTTGTCATGGACCGCGATGGGGGAAACCACTTTGATGTCCACGTTCTTCTCCCGTACCCGGAAGCAGATGTTTGAAGTGGTCGCGGAACATTTTTTCAGATAGACGGAAATTTTCATTTGCTGTACCTTTTTGATTACATGACAAAGGTAAATAAATTCCCGAATATGTTCCCATATATCCCGAAGAAACTTGCAACGAATTAAGACAAATTAAAAAGTCATTCCCGAATCTGATACCACATAAAGTATTGAATATTAGAGGTTATATTTGCACTTGTTTAGATCTTTTTTTCATTTTCGACTTTATTCGACTTCTCAAATATCAGATATTGCAGTTCCACGCTTTTTTTATGTCTTTTCTATACATAAACAACAATTTTTCATGCGTATTTATCGCTGTTAAAAGTTAAATTTATTCTACCAAACCCTTAAATATTTATTGTATGGATAAGATGATCATCGGTGAAAATGCCGGAAAAATCTGGCAAGCAATGAAAAATATAGAAGAAATATCAATTCCTGAATTAGCACGTAAGCTCGATTTAAGTGCTGAAAGTACAGCCTTGGCAGCCGGATGGCTGGCGAGAGAAAACAAAATTTGTATTAGACAAAAAAACGGTGTAATAAAACTATTTAATGAGAACTACTACGCTTTTCGTTATTAATAAATATCCAATAAATATTTTTATTTCTAAATCATTTCATCAACGCTAAACCGGCTTTTCAATGGTTAACTATCCGACTCATTAGAAAACAAAAGCCTTAAATATCTTTTCAAAAAATTTCTAACTTACTCGAGGAACATTCAGTAAATAGTATAAAATTAGCCAACTAATTCATACACAAAGTATT
>NZ_CEVCIF010000032.1:0-45348 GCF_982245605.1 Coprobacter fastidiosus
TCTTTTCGAATATGTTTTTTTGTGCATACCCGGCTGTCGTGATCAGTAGCAGGGCTGATAAAGTGATTAGTATCCGTTTCATTGTATTTTAATTAATTGGTTCTATTTCAAATTCGCTATTGGGACGTCTTTCCAGACCATACGAATATATTTTCCCTTTGTCTATTTCATCCCCTCCGTAAGTATAGTAAGTTTTATTATCTTCGTTATATATACCGATACAATCATAAACGAAACCGGGTAATTCAGCTTTTGCGATAGAATCTTCATCAATTTGAGATGGACCTGCACGTCTGACATCGTCTTCCCCGGCATATTTCATCGGCGGATGTGTATGAAACCATGCAACTCCGAATTTCCCACCCAATCGGAAATCGTTTCTATGATCATCAGTCATTTTAGACTTTACTGTTACGATCGGAGATGTCGGAGGAGTTACTTCTCCCGGAATATCTTCGTAGGTATATCCTTCTTTCCCTTTGTCCCAAGTTTCAAGATAAACAGTACAGCCGTATTCCCGACACGAGGTTTCGGAATAGTCGTCTAAGGTTTTTTGCCATAACTCATCGAAATGTCCCCGGGCTTCTTGCAGTATCTCGTCCCTCGACGGAAAGATATGCTCTACCTGTATGATATTGCTGTAGAAAGGCTGATAATCGATATAAGCGTATGCCCGCAGATCGAATTTTCCGGGAAAGCGAGCTTTTACCGTTTCGTTTTCAAGCCCTTTCCATTGGTTTTTCCCCTGCATGGACATTTCGTAATAAAATATTCCGGGATTTTTGTTTGCAGGAGAAATACTTACCGATAGCGTATATTTATCGAGAAGAGTATAAGTTTTGCTTCCCGACACATTCAGACGGATAATTACCGGGTCGGTATCTTCGTCCGGATCGGTGGGATTTTCTCCGCTGCCACCCCCGCCGCCCCCACCGCTACCGGGGTTGGGATCAGGTTCAGGAACTTCCGGGATCTCCGGATCCGTTCCGGGTTCAGGTTCAGGCTCAGGATCGGGCCTGTGTCCCGGTACTTCAATATCCGGCAAACTGTAGCTGTTCCATATAATTGTACCGTGGCCACCTCCGATATACTCCCCTCCCCTTGCAGCCGTAGCCTTCGGCATCCGATAGACCACGCCGTCTTCGACGAACGAACGCATTATCCGGTGATTCTCCTCAAACGTATTCTCGTTATTGTAGACCGAAGCCGCTTTCACGGCCTTTCCGTCCCTCAAGACGTTTATTCTCACCGTGCTGTTATCTTTAAGATACGAGTATAGAACGATACCGCAGAAGTCGTTTTCGCAATTCGCAAAACGCAGGGCGATATCGTTTTTGTGCTTATTGTAATACTGCTTTGTCGGAATCAGGTTTATAATAAAGCATCCGGTCAACCGGCTTCGTTTATCATAAACGACCAGCAGTTTCTGAAAAATGTCGGTCGCATACCTTTCTGTCTCACCTTTTTTAGATGGCTCTTTGGAAACGAAAGTTCCCCGATATAAGAATTGCGTGCTGATGGGCACATCGACACATTCGATAAGAGAATCCGCCGATTCGTTCGCTTTATCCCAAATAGGAGTGAAGTCACCCGGGCACAGTCCGGGTTTCTCGACACGCGATTTTTTCAGAACAAGAGAATCTGAAGAAACGAATTGCTCGAATATCTCTCGGGCTTTCCGGACGGTAAGGGAGGAATTGGGAACTCCCTCACTCTGTTCTTGCGGGAAAAAGAGGTCGTCTTTGCAGGCGAGAAATATGATCGGAATAATTAACCCTACAAGGGAGAATACGATGCATCTATTTTTCATGGCAACGGGAGATATAAGGTTATAAATAATATTGTGTTTCGATAATAAAATTTGGTTATCGTATGATCAGCATCATTTGCAAAATGAGGTCGATTCGGTATCAATTCATCGATAAAAATAGAGATTATTTATTAAATATCAAAATTTATGACCCAAAAATATTTGATATTATAAATTTATTGTAAATAAATTTTTGCGGAGCATTATTTTTATTATATTTGTATTATATAATATTAAGATGGAGTATCGGCAATCGGCACATAGTGTTATAGATAGGTTCATGAAAATAGTTTGTCTTTTTTCAGGGCTTGCCGTTATCGTATGCACCGGCTGTAATCGGGAAAAGGAACGAAATCTCGAGATATTGGAAAAGGCCGTTTACGAACATTACGGCCATAAGGCTGAAGATAGTCTGAAACTTGTTGCGGCAAAATTCTTGATCAAGAATATGCCGGGACATTTTTCGGTTCGGGATGAGGATTATTTTGGGCAAGTCGTATCGATTGCACAAACAAAGGGTATTTCTTATCCGGACAAAAAGGCTTTGGAGATGTTTGCCTCTTATTACGGAGAGGGAGCGGAGCGGCTTTCGGATGCGGATGCCGTTTCTCCCGATTTCCTGATCCGGCATATCGACCGGGCTTTTGAACAGCGGGCAAAGTTCCCTTGGTTGCGGGATATCGATGACGAAACTTTTTTTGAGTATTTATTGCCGTATCGGTTTTTGAACGAACCGTTGGATTATTGGAGGGATTCTCTGACGATAGCTCCGCAGGCTTTTTCGGACATGATATCGTGCGATAATTTGAAATATGACCCGGCTGCAGTCGCTTCGTATGTATATACCGATCGGGAATCGGGCGATATGGGAGGATATGCGTATGTGCGACATTTACCGGGGGTGACTACGGATAAGGGTTGTTACTTTTTTGCCGCTGCCAATTTGTTGCGTTATCGGGCATCGGGGATACCATCGGCGATCGACTTCATTCCTGCGTATGCCAACCGGAACGGAGGACATTGCTGGGTATCGGTAATTTCGTCTGACGGGAGATTCGGAAAGTCGGAGATAGACCCGGGCAGGCGTGCTCCTAAGATTTATCGGTATATGTATTCGAGAACGAACCGTTATGCCGATTACCGTACGAGAGAATATCTTCCCGAGATGTTCGGCAATCCTTTTATTAAGGACGTGACAGATTGTTATCTGAATACGCGGGATGTGACGGTTCCCATTTCGAGAATGTCGGGAGGCAAACTTCCGAATCTCTGTTTCCTTGCGGTTTTTAATGCGGGGCAATGGATACCGGTTGCCGTGGCGGAGAGAAAGATGAAACGAGCGACTTTCGATCGTATGGCAGTCGGGAATGTCTATCTTCCGGTATGTTATTGGCGACGAGAACTGAAGGCTTTCAACTATCCGTTTATAGTGAACGAAAAAGATGGTATGGTTTATCTGATTCCCGATCATTCCCGTACCCGGAAAATCAGGATCTCCCGAAAATATCCCTACAACGAAAAGTTGAACGGTTATTGTAAATCGCTCGAAGGGATGGAAATCTGGGGATCGGATGAGCGATCTTTCGATCGAGCCCGGCGATTATGCGTGTTGAAGAAGGGCAGCGGGGATGCGATATTCGATAATAGCGTGAGTTTGTCCGGTAAGTTCCGTTATCTGAAATTGTTGAGCCGCAAACCTGTTGCCGATTTGTCCGAGATTGTTGTATATGATGAAAAAGGACATGCGGTCGGTTGCGTGCCGACAGACTCTTGTTTTAAAAAAAGTACCGATCGTGACCCGTTGACGTATGTCCGCTATGTAAGAGATAATAAGAAAGAAATGGTAATCGATCTGAAAAGTCTTGTCGGGATAACCCGGATCGTATGTGTGCCTCGAAATGACGGAAATTCGGTTTTCCCGGGCTCTGTCTATGAACTGTTTTATTATGGTATGGACGGATGGGAATCGTTGGGGATAAAACGGGCTGAGGATTATAATGTGGAATATGAAGATGTGCCTGCCGGGGCGTTGTATTGGCTGAAGTGTCTTACCGGAGGTGTTGAAGAGAGAATATTTACGTTTACCGATAAAGACGGAATACGTTTTTTTTGAGGACAGAATTAAGTAGGCTCTTAGACGGATTCTTAAACGAGTTATGAAATAAAAAATATGTTTTTGTGTAACATTTAAATCGGATTTGCCATGAAAAAGTTTATGATTATTGCCTGTTTGGTGTTGATTGCTTGTTTCGTTTGGGGTATTAATTTGAGGAATGATTCGGGAAAACAGGTCGGGATCGATACCGGTACAGAAGAGGTTGAAGATGCTTCCGAACCGGAGAGTATCGGAATAAATAAAAATTCCGAGTCAGCGGTGCGGTATAATCCGGGACGGCAAAACCGCTCGGTCAGGAATTATCCGGAGGGGCGCAGATATACAACAAACCATGTTTGGGTACAACCCGAAGGCGATTATTGTTGGGTCGGGATAACCGATTATCTTCAAGAACGTTTGGGAGATATCGTATATGTCTCTGTCGATGGAATCGATGAATATTTTGATAAGAACACTGTATTTGCCACTATAGAATCGATTAGCGAGGTTTGTGATTTGTATATGCCTCTTTCGGGCACGATCTTAGGCGTGAATAATGTTTTGGAAGACTCTCCGGGTATGTTGAATTCCAATGCTCATGAATATCCGATTATTATGCTGAAACCGGATGATAGTCTGGAATTCGAAGAATTATTGCCAGCCAACGAATATTCTGATTTTATTGATAGTTGGTAAATCGTTTAGAGTTCTTCCTTCAACAGTTCTCGGATTTTCCTACATTTATATATGTGTGAATCTTCATTTGTCCGGCAAGTTCTATAACATGTTCATCTCTATTAATTTTATCAGTCATGTTGCAAGCCAATGGAATATTACGTTTATTATATTAAAATAACATGAGTTTGATATAAAGAGCCAACTAATTCATAATTATATCATTGTGAATTAGTTGGCTAATTTTTATTATTTACTGAATCTACTTAGTCGTTCAGGCTTATTTTCTTTGCTTTACCATCTGGATAGTTCCATCTTCATTATAATACAATCGGTCTACACAAATGGATCTCAACCAATCATGATTAGACAATGCACTATTATGATAGAAAGCAAACCATTCGCCTTTATATTCTACAATAGAGCCATGATTTGTATAACTGTCGGTAGGTTCCATATAGATACCTTGATGTTTCCATGGTCCCAACGGGCTATCACTGATAGCATAACGCATTCGGTTATCACCTTTGACTCCATCATTCATATTTTCATCGTGATTATCCGAGTATGACAGATAATACTTTCCGTTATATTTATGTACCCATGGTGCTTCATGAAAATCTACCAATCCTTCCATTCGGAGCATTTCACCATCCAGTTCCATCATGTTATCTTTAAGCTTTCCGCCTTTACATATACCACCTCCTCCATGGTATATATAGGCCTGTCCATCATCGTCAATAAATACGCACGGATCGATCAATGAATCCATACCTTTTATATATCCTTGAACTTTAAAATCTCGGTCAGGATACCGACTGGTTGCCACTCCGATTTTCCAGGAATCATTCCAAGCCGTTTCACTCGGATGCGGGAAATAAAAATAATAAGTTCCATTTTTATAGGCACAATCGGGAGCCCACATGAAACCTCCTTCTTTACGCCCCCAAGCAACCTGAGATGAATTCAGTATCTCTCCATGATCTGTCCAATGTACCATATCATCGGTAGAAAAGACATGATAACGGTCCATCAGATCACATCCCCGTGGAGGATCGATATCGTGGGATGCATAGATATAAAGTCTTCCATCCTCCCATACATGCGCCGAAGGGTCTGCTGTATACATATGCGTAATAAAAGGGTTGGATGCCAAGCTGTCTATACCACTTTTTTCTGTAATCTTATTCTTGACCGACTGGCACGACATCATGCAACCAATAAAGCATAAAGCTCCAATAGTGTGTAAAATTTTCATAAACAGTTAGTATTAATCATGAAACAAATATCAATGAATTGACGGAGGAACTCACCCTTTTATGCCCCCATTCCTTATTTGGCATATCATATCTTTACGGGATGTTCCACATCCTGTAAAGATCAAACACATTATGAGATATAGAATATTATTCTTCATTATTTCTTTATATTCAAAAGTCAAACAATCAGTTTTAATGCGGACGCTTGGGCAATGTAAATGTCAAGGATTTCTTTCCCTTGAGAATTAACGAAGCCTCTCCTGTCAACCATAAATAGTGATCAGAAGGCATATTGTCCATTCCCACAAATTGAATATTCTTGCCTACCGGTGGATTATCAGTACATTTAAAGATAGCCGTGCCCTCATTCACTTCATCGAACATAGCTATATACAGCATTCTGGCACCGCAGTTTATGGCCGTAGAGATCTGCTGCCAATAAAAACGACCACCTTGGCGGGGTATTGAACCGGATGGTTTAACGTCGTCCGGAAATGCATATCGACTTAAATTATGCCAACTGAATCCGGGTGTAACACAAGGAACGTATTCTATACCGTTCTCCTTACACCATGACATATCACGCAGTATAACATCGCGATAACGATCCATGTCATTATGCAACAAAGGAGTAAATCTTTGTACCATCCAAGGCATAATTAAATCTGCTTCGCGGATAATTTCATGCAAATAAGGATCATGCACACAGTCGGCACCAAGTTCACGCCAATAGGTAGGTACTCCCAACATAATGCTGCATCCTCCATACTCGGGATCATTACATAAAAAATCTATAAAACGTTTCAGGCCGATGTCCCGAATATCGTAAGGTCTGTCAGGAAAACCTACTCCCCAAATTGTAACCAATGGCTTTCCATTATGGAAAATATAAGTATGAGCTCCGTCCTGATTTGTAACTTTTAAAGAATCGACTAAGAATTTCCAGTCTTCAATCAAAGATGAACAATCCTCACCATGAGCTTTCAGCCATGACAAATCATACATGATGCCGATTGCGCGGTTATACTTGGAAGCTGCTTTAAAGGCATGACTGATAACAGCATTCCCTTTTGTGTTATCTTTACGGGCAGCGTTGAAGAAACGCTGCATAAAGACACCGTCTATTCCATACTCTTTCATCCAACGGAAATGGAGGTCTACAGTACTCTCGTCGGAAGAACAAAAGAAGCGTGCAGTAGAACCGTCGGCATGTTTCAGACCTGTTGGATAAGTTTCTGGATATTCGCTTACATCAGGCCACATGTCAATTCGCACATTCTTCTCATCAGGATACATCATTCCTTTTTCCGGTTTATGGAACCATCCTTGATACCCGGCCATAACAAGTCCGTGATAAGACGGATAATTTGTATCTGCTGCATGCTTGGGAGATGCAGACAAACTTAATACAAAACCATTAAATAAAAGGAATATGCTTATCCGGATTCTACATGTCTTGAGACTACAATATTTTTTAGTAACAGAATATATCATCAATCAATTATATTACAGATTTAGAACAACAATCGACTATTTATTTTTTAACTTGATTTGTTCTACTGCCTGATCATAGAAACCAAGCAGTAGGACAAATACACAGATTTATCTTGCCGGCCAGGATGACTTCAAAGGAACCTCTCCTCTAAGCATCTTGCGACCTTGCCCGGTAAGCCATAAATAATGGTCTGTCGGAAGCCCGTCTTCCACTCCCTGAAATTTAACCTTTAGATCCTTAGCCAACTGACACCATTCATTAGCCCCGGTCACTTCTACCTTAGATTGAGTCATGCGATAACTATTATTTTGATATACAACATAATAATCGTCTTCAGCTTCATTGCTTGGCACATCACTTTCATTCAAGCATTTGAAAATAGCTGTACCTTCGTCTATTTCATCGAACATGGCAATATACAACATTTGCGCACCGGACTTGATACAGAAATACATCTGATCCCACAAGAATTGGCCTCCGTAACGCGGATTAATCGAATTATTCGGGTGCATATTACGGTCTGAAGAGCCTGGGAAACATAAAGGAGCATAGGCTACATTATTTTCTTTACACCATGCAATATCTTGCTGAATCAAATTATGGAAGTTAGAATAATCACTTTTCCCATACCTTCCGACAAACCAAGGCATAATCACATCAGCCATCTTGATAAGGTCATGTAGTTTGGCATCTGGTATTGCATCATTTCTTCTTTCTCTCCAATAAGTCGGAACTCCCAACATGATACTGAAACCTTTTTCCTTCAGTCCATTCATCAGTTGCTCTACATCATTCATGTTATAAGGACGATTATCGTTAAATCCGACGCCCCATAATACGATCAGCGGTTTCTCGTTTTCATACAAATAGTATTTCTGCACATTCCTGTCTTTCAATCGATATGTATCCAATATTTCCTGTGCATCGGCCAAAACAGCATCTGCATTACGAGTATTATCAGACATAAATCCTCCCAAATCATACATGACACAAATAGCACGCTGATACTGATTTGACGCTTTCATTGCAGAAGCCAGTACTTTATTGAAATGTGCTTTTCCGTCAGGATTATTTATAACTTCACCTACGAATCGCTGCATAAAGACACCATCTAATCCGTAATCCTTCATCCATTTAAAATGTAACATAACGGTAGATTCATCATAAGAGCTGAATACTGTCGCTTTTTCACCATTAGGAAGAATAAATTTGCCGGGAGTATATTGAGTTTCATACTCACTCATATCTGGCCAGAAATCAATTGAATTTCTCAAAACTCCGGGTTCAAAGCGGTCGTTTTCACGATAATGGTACCATGCGGTATTGGAATGGTCACTGTGCGGACATCCATCACCGGGAGCGCCAAACCATCCTTGATATCCGGCCATAACCAACCCGCGATAAGTATTGAAGGGTTCTCCATCTACGTGGGGTGTAAATCCTAAATCATTATAGATTTCAGGAGCTGCCGGTTTTTCCGGTTCTTGAATGGCAGGAGGGATATGGTCATCATCTTTATTACTACAAGAAATACAGCACAAGCCTATTACAGCCCAAAATATGTATAAATTATATTTCAATTTCATAAGCAACTATTCGTTTTTTTTACGTTCGGGAAAAGATTTCTCCTTTCCCGAATCGAATTTTATTAACTTTAATATGTC
The DNA here is from genome assembly GCF_982245605.1 of Coprobacter fastidiosus. Taxonomy (NCBI): domain Bacteria; kingdom Pseudomonadati; phylum Bacteroidota; class Bacteroidia; order Bacteroidales; family Barnesiellaceae; genus Coprobacter; species Coprobacter fastidiosus. The sequence continues at coordinate 8,999 of NZ_CEVCIF010000032.1, forward strand.
TATTACTGAGGCACTTCGACCTTTACTATTTCGGTATAGTTATGTTTTTCAAACGAATCCTTAACTTTTGCTCCCATACGAACAAAGTAAATATATCCGCGTTTTACAGGAACAGTAACCTCAAATGGAATAGTTCTGCCATCTCCCTCTTTTTCGATCTTGTCCCATGATTTCATCACATTAACTCTAAAATCATTGGTATTATAATAGTTAATGCAGTTGGATGCTCCACAGAACTGATTTAAGCTCAAATATGGACGGACTTCCATTATTTGTGGCAATCCCTCGGTTATAGGTGCATCCAGACGGCAGGACATCGTAAGATTTTCGCCTTCCAGATTCACTTGAAAATCTATTAACTTCAGATAGGGAGTTACCTCAAAATTCTGAGTTACCGTTTTCTTTCCAATCCCGACACGGATAGTATCGCAAGGCCACCAGGCTCCTTCCGGAACGACATCGTATGTTCCGGAAAATAATTTTGAATTATTATATGTACCATCTTGTTTCACAGGAATATCCTGATTTGCAGGATTCAGGCTGAAACTTTTCTCCCAGATACGGACTCTGCATTCGCCCTGGTCTGCCAAAATATTTTCACCTGTAGTACTATCTATGATACGGCCGGTTACATGAGCTTCAGGAGCATCGAAGTTATCTACTTTCATGCATGAAGAACTTGCTAACACGGATGCAACAAACAGAATACTATATATTGTCTTTTTCATATTGTGATCGTTTATATAGGTTTGAAATTAATAACCATCATTGCGGATCAAATTTGGATTCTTTCCGATTTCACCACTTGGAATCTGTTCATAATACCAACGTTTTTCAAACGTTACTTTACGTCCTTCACGTTCCACTTCATTCAAGAAAATCCACTTATTTTCATCCATCACATAATATGGCAATAATGTGTGAGTATACATACCATTCTGGAACATGATATCCGCAACTCTCCAACGACGTAAGTCGAAAATACGATGGTTCTCATAACATAATTCACGAGCACGCTCATCACGGATATACTGAAGATTCTCATCGATAGGGAAACCATAAATTTCAGAACCTATATCTTGCGGACTTTCTACCATATCATGGCGATGGGCACCGGCTCTATCACGAATTTCGTTGATATGATCAAACGCTTCTCGTTTTAGGTTATTATCATTCTTGATGAGTCCAAGTTCATAAGCGGCTTCTGCCCAATTCAACAGAATCTCTCCGTAACGGAATACTTTCCATGACTGAGAACTTCCATGCAGAACTCTACTCGATGCGTCAGCATTATAATTGACATATTTGCGTATAAACGCACCTGTACGGGAATATCCTTCATCACCGGTTCCTTCGGCCAATCCATGCTTCCCACTTACTTGAACAGATTGTCCGTTAATGACTTGAGTTTCACCGGGACTTGCTGCCCTTACTCTGTAAGTGTCAGTATAATCGTTAATACTTCCGGGAATTTCAGACTCTCCATCACTTGCCAAACCCGGATATTCCTTATATACACCACCCCGTATGTCAATGCTAACCCCAGAAACAGACTCGGTCATGCCAGGAAAGAAGAAATTGGCACGGCAACGAGCTTCCATCTCGTCTGTATTCCACAATTCATCGACACTATTGAAGCGAATCGGTTTACCTTCTGCATCTTTTATTGCCGGCATTTCATATAAACCTATCATTTCCCAAACCGGTTGTAAAGCACATCCGACATCACTGGCCAGACCTTCACCTCTCGGTAAAATCATAGTATCCCAAGAATGAAACAAGCTCGTGTTTGCCGGAGTAGTCGTCTTGGGTCCATACTGTTTAACAAAGATATCTTCTTCATTGTCTATCAAGAAAGTTTCAAGATAAGCTTTTTCCTTATCAGACCCGGTATGCAATGTAAAACCGGCTTTTTTCAAGAACACACAAGCATCATAGGCATATTGGAAAAACTCTGCCGCTTTGTCCGACGGGATTCCCATCAATCCTGCAGTAACTGCAGGACCTGTCGTCCCGACATAGCCTCCGTATTTGGCAATTGTTCCGGCATATAACATCGCTCTTGACATTAATGCCGCTGCAGCATACCGATTTGCTCTACCGATTTCAGCTTTGGATGCAGATGCATTATTCATTGCATATAACAAATCATTGTAGATAAACTTCCAGCAATCGTATTCGGTATCTCTCGGCTGTTGGAGTTCGGCCGTCGGAGCACTTGGATCCAATACTTTATCTACAATAGGGACTCCTCCATATCTTTTTACGATACCGAAATAGTAGAAAGCGCGTAAGAAACGTGCTTCTCCCATATACGCATTGTAATCTTCTTCTGTATAATAGCTACGATATTCAGGAAGTTTCTCTATGAAATTATTGATATCACGGATCCTGTCATAAGGCCAATATCCCCAACCATCACCATATGAAGGATCGCGACCGGCAGCTTCTGCTCCAGCGGCAGCCGGGCTACCTTTTTGGGCTTGCCATTTATTACCAGTATGCCAACCTCCTTGATTGACTGTCGCAAAGCCTTTTTCATCACCATTTTGTTTATAATTGAAGTCTTCAATAGGCAAATCTTGGTATATAAGGGCCATATATTTCTTTATACCATTGTCTGACTGAAACAAAACATTTTCGTATAGTAATCCTTTTGGTTCCAGCTCCAGATCATTACAAGAAGTAATCGAGACTCCCAAAGCGGCTAATATAAATAAATATTTAAAAGTTTTCATATGCTATTCCTTTGATTAGAATTTAATAGTCGCACCAATATTAAATGTACGATTTACAGGATAATTATAGTAAAGGATACCACTGCTACTACCACTATTACTTCCCCCTTGATATCCGGGTCGTTCAGGGTCGATATTATCCAATCCGCTAAAGGTTAACAAGTTATATGCATTTACATATACTCTCAGATTTTTTACTCCGATCTTATTCATCCATACTTTAGGGAAAGTATAGCCGAGTTCGAGTGTTTTCAGACGTATATAAGATGTATTGTGTATACCTGTCGAACCTGTGTTAAAGCTATGTCCCGTAGCCGGATACAATCCTTCTACCCATTGAGTATTAGGATTCCACGGATCATCATTGACATTTACTGTATGCCAACGGTCCTTATACATGTCAAGGACTGCACCACCGTTGAATGGTCCGACTTCTGTAAACACTTCATTATACGAATTATATACACCTGCAGCACCTTGCCAATTCATTGATAGGTCAATGCCTTTCCATGATGCTCCCATAGAAATACCATAGTTGAAAACCGGCAGATTAAATGTGGCTACAGGATGTCTGTCCGCATCATTTACGATACCGTCTTCATTCCAGTCTTTATACCAATAGTCACCCGGCAATGTTCCTTGGTTATAATTCGCACCGGTCGTTCCATGATATCGAATTTCTTCATAACTTGTAAAGCGCCCGCCTTCTTCGTATGTAAACCAAATATCCTTATTACGTCCTGATACATCGGAACGGTACCAATTCTCCATCGAGTTACCGGCTTGACTGTCCAAGTGATAATCCCAACGATTCTTAGTTGCTGAAATCTGAGTATTTACCCAATAATCGATATTTGCTACACGGTTATGGTGTCCCAAACTGATTTCCCAACCGAAAGTTTCGTCACTATTGATATTTTCTTGAGGCATAGAGGCTCCCACAGTACCTGGAATAACAGCCGATGACGTAGCTAGCAAGCCTTCACGTTTACGTTTAAATAATTCCAATGTACCGGTAAGTTTCTGACTCCATAAGTCAAAATCCAATCCCAAATTATATGTTTTAGCTGTATACCATGTCAGTTTCGGATTAGGGATCGATGTTGCAGAAACACCTGCCATAAATTTCCCATTATAAAAATAACCTATCTGATCTTTATTGATATTATAGGCAATTTGCGTCTGAGGATATGTATTTGCACCGCTGTCATCTCCCATTTCACCATAAGATGCACGGAGCTTTAAATTGGTCAAGAATGGCACCGCCTCTTTTATAAAATGTTCCTCGCTTATTCGCCAACCGGCAGATATCGCAGGGAAGAATCCCCAACGAGATTCTTTAGGGAAACTTGATGTTCCGTCGTAACGGAAAGAAAAATCAACCATGTATCGACCTTTATAGTCATAATTGAATTTACCAACCAGAGCCTTTCTGGTCTTATCACCGGCACCGGACATTGAACCGACCTGTTCTTCATCTTCACCATAAATCAGATAATCTCCATCAAGCATCATCACACGCTGAGCATAAAAATTATCCCAATTATCATATTGTTCCTCGAACAAAAGCATACCGCTTACATTATGATCACCGAACTTATTCGCATAATTCAAAGAAAGTTGCAGTACGGTTCCATATCTTGGATCCGTATTTCTACGCAAATAACTGTCACTATTTCTAATGAATGATTGTAATTCGCCATCTCCCCCTCTATTATACAGTTTATAAGTACGACGATATTCTGTATTATTCGTTGTATAATAATCATAACTGTAGAATGCTTTTGCAGACAAACCTTTAACGCCAGGTATATCATAGTTCAAAGCTAATGATCCATTAAAATTGTACCGCTTTTCTCTACGATAGCCGGTAAATTCGCTATTTGTTGCAGCCACCGGATTTTCACTGTCCAACATTTCATCATCATACGCTGGCAGACTGTGGTCACCGTCAACCCATGCAGACGATGTAGGTCTGAATGTCCATGCCTTCTTATATACTGCCCAAATATCAGTAAACGGTTGATTCTTTTCATCTATATAACCACTCAAAGCAACGGTAGCTTTCAAACGGTTAGTGATCTTTGCATCTATATTTGAACGGAAATTCCATCTATCGTAATTCAAAGAACCGCTTTTATATGAACCTTCCTGTTTCAAATAGCCCAAGTTGAAGAAGTACTTGATCCTGTCCGAGCCACCATCCATACTGATATTATATTGTTCCTGAGGTACATTGCTGTCAAACAACTCGTTTGTCCAATTTGTACTCTGTTTTTTCCCTGTACTATATTCCATCATCTGCTCCCAAGTATATTTGGGAGTTGTGCGGATAGGATAGTTTCCGTCGAATGAATTATAGCCTTTCTCATTGATAAGGAGCATATGATCTACTGCACTTGCTGTTTCCGGGACATATAAGAATTGTTGCCATCCGTAATTTGCAGAAAATGTAATGTTAAACTTGCCATCGGAGCTATCACCGTGTTTTGTAGTCACCAAAATAACACCGTTTGCAGCTCGGATACCATAAATAGCAGCTGATGCATCTTTCAAAACAGATACGCTTTCTATCTCATTGGCATCCATACGTGAAAAATATGCCTTATCTCTTGGAATTCCATCAACAACAATTAATGGCTCTCCCATACCACGAATATCAATGGTGTTATCAAACTCACCGGGTTGAGAACTATTTTGAGAAATTCTGACTCCCGGAATTTTACCGGTAAGCATATTGACAACGTTCTCATTCTTGGTAACTGTAATTTCTTTATTGGTTACGGCAGATACGGCACCTGTTAAAGTAGCTTTTTTTTGAACTCCATATCCTACCACTACCACTTCATCTAAAGTCTTGGTATCCTCTTTCAAAATGACCTTAATATTTCGTTTATTACCGACAGAAATTACGGCATCTAAATAACCGATAAACGATATGGTAAGTTTCTCATTATTTGAGACATTTATATCGAACTCTCCATTAAGGCCTGTTACAGTACCTCGAGTACTACCATCCACTCTCACATTGGCCCCGATAACCGGTTCACCAGAAGTGTCTAAGACGACACCATGTAGAGCTCTATTCTGAGCGAAAGAAGGAAGCGATGAACAGAAAAGAAATAGTATCATCATAGTTTTCCATAAATATGGGCTTCCTATTATTAGTCTTTTATGTTTCATGTTTTAGATTCTTAAAGAATTAGACGAATAATATTAAATTATTCTTTAGGAGCCGGCATTGTAGCACCTTCTGGAGCTAAACGACGATTAAAGAAGAATAATCCGAATTGGTCTGCTTCACCTATCTTCTTGACTCCATAAGCATATTCATATCCTGCACCTACACCGATACGGAAGCCATAGCCTGTATATGTTTCAGGAAGGGTGATGACACCTGTCTGTTCATCAATCTTAAAATTCCAAGATGAAACCGGATCATAGAAAGTTGTCGGATTATTGATATATTCACTATAAGAGCCTAACCAGAGATCATAATCATATCCTTCTCCTCCGGCATAAGATTTACCATTTGTCCCGATGTATTTACCATCTTCTACGGCCAATGTTTCAGGAACATAAATTGCAAATCCGCGATAGAACCAATAAATCCCACGAGATTTCGCAGCATATTCTGCGCCCAAATCTCCTAAAACTAATTTAGTTCCGTCGCAATAAATAATGTTATCCTCATTAGGAGTAGAAATAGCGATACTTGACCATTTTGCAAAGAAGTCATCTTTTCCGCTATGAATTATTGTATAATCACTTTCATAGTTAGTAAATGTAGCTTGAATATCAATAGTCTGTGCTCCTAATGACAGCGATTTTTCACGACCTCCCCATTCTGCTTCAGCTTGTTTTAAACCTGCATTAAAATCAACATCAGCCAATTCATCAATAATTTTCAAATAAATTTTGGCCTTTACTACATCATTGGATACTATATTAAACAAGAATCCAGGACGGTCTTGATTGGAATTAAAACTTGTTCCCGGTCTTTCGGCAAATGCCCATGTTCCATCTTTCTGCAAACTGTTTGCCAACAGAGTATATTTATTCTGCGCATCACCGACAGGCTGCTGATCTATACCTGCAATTCTAAATTCTGCATTTTCCGGTAATTGAGAGAAGAAGTCCTTAAAATTCAAATTTTTTAATAGAGTAACACCATTTACAGTCATTTCACTATAATTTTCGTCCAAACTGGCAGGGTTATATTCTGATTTTATTTCATAACCACCGATTTGTTCACCGATAAAAGAAAAATCCTCGGCAATATGCACATTGAAATAATTAGATCCTATGACTGTTCCACGCATATTCATTTGCAGAGAGATTGCATAATGATTTCCGGCCTCAACGTTTAAAGCCTTAAGAGGAACAGAAATGAATCCGTTATCCAAAGTTGCCTGACCATTTACTTTAAACTGCTCACCATCTCCTGCACGGGTTACCGCATGTGATTCGGCAATAGAGAACTCAGCACCATCCAGACTATTTAACGAAGGTCTTACTAAAAATTTTACGACCGCACCGTCATTTCCGATTTCTACGATACCATCCAATGTTTCAGGGACATATACCAATGAACTTACAGATGCTCCTAAAGGAAGGATATATTCTTGACCATCTATTGTTATAACTGCATTGGTATCTGTTACTACAACAGAGATATTAGAACCTCCTCCTGCCTGGTTCTTAATTTCAATAGTCTGCCCATTACTTAAAGTAATGTTCCAACTTCCGTCGTCTTTTTGTTCTACCTTCGTTATACTAGCACCTGTAACAAGAGCATTCTGCAATTGCGACTTAATATCATCAATGGCAATTTCTACCACAGACATTCGAGATTTTAATTCATCAACATCATCGTTACACGAAGTAAAACCATTACAAGAAAGGATAATTGTTCCTAATAGGAACGCATTTAAAATGTGTTTATTCATACATGATTAAATTTATAAATGAAAAAAATAATGAAATCAAGGCATTGTAATTCAATATTTGAGCGGAGTTATTTCGAGATAAAAGTATGCTTGCGACCTTAATATTTTCCTTAAAAAAACATTAATAAATACGCTATGTATCTAAAATTGTTGCTATTATATTATTATTATATAAAGTTGTACGACAGGCTCTTATAGAAATAAGCAGAAAATATTCGCGGATAATTTTCGTATTTATTTATAGGAAAAGTTACTTTTGTTTAATTGCATATATTTCTTGTGTTTTATCTATGAAAAGCATACTGAATTTATTAACGTTTTTGTTTATTTCAATATGTACGGCGATTGCTGCATCTCCAAAAGAGTATGGGTTATATATTCGAACATATCCATACCCCAAAGACGAATTCACCAGTGTCGTATTAGAAAATGGGTATCCGATAAGAACTTTCCAAAAGAAGCTCACTTTAAGTTTCAGTATATTCACAAGAGAAGAAAATGTTTTTGGTAGCATATTCCGAATAATAACCAACAATAATCAGAATATAGATTTATTATATAGCGTTGATAAAAATGATAAGCGCTACCCTATTTTAGTCACAGGTAAAACAGTACATCCTCTTTCTGACGAGAATGTAAAAAAAGGAGTATGGGTTAACGTCTCAATAAGTATTGACCCCAAGACCGGTGATATAAACCTGATCTATGATAAGACTTCCGCATTTATTAAATTTCCGGAATTGAAAGATACCGAGAGTGTTCGAATCGCTTTTGGATATTGTCCGTTTGAAAACTTTTCTTTAGCAGATGTTGCATCAGTCAATGTCAAAGACATAACTATCAACAGAGGGAAAGAAGAAATACGAAGATGGAAATTGGGTCATCATGACGGAAATACTTGTTATGACGAGCTATTTTACAAACCTGCGACTACCTATAACCCTCATTGGATTATCGACCAATACATAACTTGGAACAAATTATATTCCGCGACGTTCAATTCATCTCTTTCTATAGCGTTTGATCCTAATATAGGGACTTTTTATATGGCTACGGATAAAAATAATTTATATGTGTACCATCTTGGAGAAAAGAAAACAGATACAATTTCTATAAAAGGAGGAGAAATAGCATCAAATTATCCTAATCAATTAGTGTTTATCCCTGATCAGAATCAACTTCTCTCATATAACTTGGATGAGAACATATACTCATCGTTGAACCCTATCAGCCATCGATGGGGCAATAATATAGTCTCCCAAAAGGACCATGATTATTGGAACAATACTTGTGTATTTAACCCTGAAGATTCCAGTCTGATTAGTTTTGGAGGATATGGACATTATCGTTATAATAATGAACTCTTGATCAGCTATCCGTTCCATACGAAGCCTCAACAGAGATATATATTAAAAGAGATAGATCCACGATATTCATGTGCCTCAGTGATAGTCAATGATACTTTGTATGTTTTTGGCGGACGAGGATGCCCATCCGGAAGGCAAGAATTATCTCCACAAAATTATTATGATTTATATGCTATTGATTTAAAGACTTATAATGTACACCGATTATGGCAACATATCACCCCAATAGAAGGAGGAGAATTCCAACCTTGCGAACACATGATTTATGATAAAGCCAATAATTGTTTTTATGTATTCTGCACCCAAGAAGGAGGAGTATTAATAAAAATAAATAGAGACAATCCCCATTTTGAAAAGATGTCACTCCCCATAGGCAAAAAATTTGATTTACAATATTTATATACCAATATATATTTCTCCCGACAATTAAATAAACTATATTTAGTCATACATGAAGCTGAGGTATCGGGAAAATCTTATGTAGAAATTTACGAATTAGACTACCCGCCAATTCCTGCAACAAGTTTTATACAAACCAACAATACGCAAGAGACATCACAAACACATAATTATTGGGTAACTATTATTATATTATTATCCCTTATTGCTATCGCGATCTTAAGCTACATTATCTATATCAAGAAAAGAAAACATAAGGTTGCCCCCGAATATAAGGCAAGTCTTAATAATAATTTAGATGTCAATAATATACATGAAGAAATATTCTCTGCAAAGCAATATGATTTTTCGAAACGATGCATCTGTTTTTTGGGAGGCTTTCGCATTGTAGATAAAGAGGGAAATGATATAACCTTATTATTTACACGTACTCTGAAAATGTTACTTATAGCATTGATATTATATACCGGAAAATGTGAAAAAGGCATAAATGGTAATAAACTCATCCAAATGTTATGGCCCGGAAAACCTGAAGATGCCGCACAAAATATCCGTAATGTATATATGAGCAAATTACGTAACATACTTGAAAAGATCGGTGATATCAAAATTATTAACCAGAAAGGATTTTGGAGCATAAAATTAGATACCGATGTTACATGCGATTATCTTGAAGTATTATATCTCTATAACAAAAATGGCAACAATAATAATATTGAACAATTATTGGAATTATTATTGCATGGAATGATGCTGCCTAATATTGAAACAGAATGGGTAGATACGTTTAAAAGTGATTTCTCCAGCCAAACAATTGATTTACTTTGTAACTTACTTAAACAGGAAGACTTATCGGATCCCCTCAAAATACGAATATCTGATGTTTTATTCCAACATGATTACCTCAATGAGAATGCTTTGTCAACCAAGATACGTATACTCTGTACCCAAGGTAAGAAAGGTGTTGCTAAAAGTGTTTATGATGCATTCTGTAAGGAATATTATACGACATTAGGCGTAGAATATCAATATTCTTTTATGGAGATTATTAAAGATACTCTGGAAATAAGATAAAATGGAAGGCTATCTTAAACGGAATGCCTCTAAAAGTTAGATGATTATAGAAGGATGTCTGTATATTTCTCTCGGAGTTTCAGTTTTATTTCAGGATTATCTTTTATCTTTGAATTGCAGGTTGTTTTTAGTTTATCGAAAAAGGACAGAGACGATCCGAGAATAAATCGGATGCGATTCTTTATTTTAAAACAGTAGGAAATGAAAATTCTGATTGTCGAAGATGAACCTTCTTTGAGAGAGTTGATGCAGAGAACATTGGAGAAAGAGCGTTATGTTGTCGAGGTTGCCGCAACTTACGGTCAGGCTTTGCAAAAGATCGAAGATTACAGTTATGACTGCATTTTACTGGATATTATGCTGCCGGACGGTAGCGGTTTAGATTTGCTCGACCGTTTTAAAGCGTTACGAAAGCAGGGGAATGTCATTATTATATCGGCAAAAGATTCGATAGAGGATAAGGTGTCGGGTCTTGATTTAGGTGCGGATGATTATCTGGCGAAACCTTTTCATCTGGCGGAACTGTCTGCACGAATAAAAAGTGTGATGCGCCGTAATCGCGGGAATGGAGAAAATACGATCAAGTTGGGAAATGTGGTCGTGTCGCCCGATAAATTTCAAGTATCGGTAAATGGCGCTGATGTGCCTCTGCTTCGTAAAGAGTATGATATATTGTATTATTTTATTCTTCGTCCCGGTCATTTGGTCGATAAATCGGTATTGGCGGAAGCCGTATGGGGCGATCATATCGATCAGGCGGATAATTTCGATTTCATATATGCGCAGATGAAAAACCTGAGGAAAAAGCTGAGAGATGCGGGAGCTGAAATTGAAATAAAATCGGTGTACGGATTCGGTTATAAACTTGTCGTTGCCGGATAACCGGTTATAGTGGAATGAAGCTTATATATCAGATCATATTGCGGGTTTCGGTCGCCTTGGTGATTTTACTGACGGCTTGGGCGGCCTTTTTTTATTTTGCATTGCAGACGGAGATTAACGATGAGGTGGATGATGCGCTCGAGAACTATTCCGATATGATTATTATGCAGGTACTGGCAGGAGAGAAGACACTTTCATCAGGTGACGGGTCGAATAACAGTTATCAGATCAGAGAAGTAACCCGGGAATATGCCGAAAGCCGTTCGGCTATCAGCTATACGGATGCGAAAATTTACATTCCCCGTTTGCAAGATACCGAACCGGCAAGAATCTTGAAAACCATATTTCAAAACGACTCGGGTGTTTATTTTGAGCTGACTGTAGCGACACCTTCTTTTGAGAAAGAAGACTTGCGTAATTCTATTCTGAACTGGATCATCGTGCTATATGTTACTTTATTGTTGATTATTATCGGGATAAACACATGGGTTTTTTACCGGAGTATGCGTCCGCTTTATACATTATTGCATTGGCTGGATGATTATACTGTCGGGGGAGAAAACAAACTTTTGAAAAATGATACGAAGATATCGGAGTTTAAAAAATTGAATGATGCGGCGATTCGTTATGCGAGAAGAACCGAACAGCTCTTCGATCAGCAAAAGCAGTTTATCGGGAATGCTTCTCACGAGATACAGACCCCGTTGGCGGTTTGCCAAAACCGTCTCGAATGGCTGACGGACAATACCGAGCTTACGGAGGAACAATTGGTCGAAATCTTGAAAACCCGGCAGACGATCGAGTATATAGTCCGCCTCAATAAATCTCTTTTGTTCCTTTCTAAAATAGATAGCGGACAGTTTACCGATAATGTTTCTGTAAATATGAACGAATTATTGGAGCGGCAACTGGATTTGTACAAAGATATATATAGCTACCGGAACATAAAGGTGGAATTGGAAAAGCGCTCTCAGTTGATTGTTGATATGAATGAGTCATTAGCGACGGCACTTGTCACGAATTTATTGAAGAATGCCTATGTCCACAATTCGGACAACGGTTATATCCGTATCATAACGGACGCTTCGGGAATTATGTTTTGTAACGGTGCAGATTCCGGAGCTTTAGACGGAGAACGTATTTTTGACCGTTTTTATCAAGGTTCTAAGAAGAAAGGATCGACCGGTTTGGGTTTGGCTATTGTTAAAGCTATAGGACAATATTATGGAATAGAGGTCGATTATCGGTATGTCGGGGGAGAGCATCGTTTTATCCTTTCATGGAATAAACTGCCTTAGAACCTGTTCAAATTTTGTTCGGGTCGGCGGTTTGGATAATTTCTTTCGGTTTGTTTTACTGTCTCTATTTCAAGTTCATTTCAGATTTGTGTTTCATTTTTGTCACATAGGTCATTCTTAACGGTTGTATGACAGTTGAGTTGAAGGTCTTTTTATAAACGAAAAAAAGAGATTATGAAAAAATTATTTGTTCTGTTTATCTGTTTGTTTACCCTTAGTACTGCGACTTATGCGAGAGAAGATCGTCCTATTCGTGTGGATCAGCTACCTGCTAAAGCCCAGCAATTTATCAAAAAATATTTTCCCGATCTGAAAGTTGCATTGGCAAAAGTGGATAAGAGTTGGTTCGATCAGGAATATGAAGTGATTTTCGTGAATGGCAATAAAGTCGAATTTCGTAAATATGGCGATCTGAAAGAGGTGGATTGTAAATACAGTATGGTTCCTGCCGGTATTGTTCCTGTTCCGATTGTTGAATATTTAAAGGAAAATCATCCGGATATACCGGTTATTAAGTTCGAACAAGATACGAAAGAGTATGAAGTGAAGTTGAAAGGTGGTATAGAGTTGACATTTGACAAGCAGTTTCGTCTGATAGATTATGATGATTGATCTTTGCAGAAGATTATAAGAGTGCGCCCGGAAGCAATTCATCTTTCCGGGCGCATTTTTGTAAAGTTACATTGAGATACGGGGGAATACGTATTTATCGGATAATGATGTAAAAGTAAGTCGGACAGGAAAATTATTCTGCTGGATATCCGGATAAAGCCTCGCCAAGTCTATTTGTTTTAATAACCGGAGACTTTCGGCATCTAATGCATATATTTTGTTTTCTTCAGGATTAGATAAAGATACCGTCCAGTCGAAAATGTTTCCGAAAATAGAAATTTCATCTTTCTGTGGGTTGAAGTGAGGAATACCGCTTTTTTTGAGTTCGTAAGTTTTGGTATATAAAACATACAAATCATTTTTGTCATCGGTCAGGAAAGCATGGTATTTCCGATTTTTAAACTCTGTTGGGAAAATATATTTTATTTTCAATCCGTTCGGAATTTCTATTTTCCTGAAATACGGGCGTCCTTTTACCTGTTTCAAATGATATAAAGATCCTGTCCGGTCTGTAATGAGATAACCTTCGTCATAATCTTTTCGGGCAGTCGGATTTCCGGCTATGATATTCGCCGGGAAACAAAATCCTTTTTTCTTCATGGCATCTGTGTAAATGCGGCTTTTCTTTTCGTCGATACTGTTTGTTTTTATATCTATGAACTCGATACCGTTGTTGTTTATCCTGAAAACATCATCCGGCATTTTCAGATCGACTCTGCCGGACATCGATTCCAAAAGAGGATAAAGTCCCGGTTTTTTACAATTCACGTCAGACGGCTGATGGCGGAAGATGAAATTTTCCGTTTGTGCGATTTTCGGAGACAAGGCGACACCGTTTATTTCCTCCGGGAATCTTTCGTCCGCGATTAATTGCCGGTAGTAGAACATCGGCAATATGCTGTCGAATTCCGATTCGGTATAGTATTTCCCTTTCAGATCTTTTCTTTCCGTTCCTTTTCCGTTATTTTCCAAAATGGCGAAATCGTTTATTACCGTACTGTATAAAATAAACGGATTTTTTTGAGGTTTTGAAAAAATGAAGCCGTATCCCCACGGAATCAACCAGAATAATAACAGAATTATGGTTATATATAGGAGTATTTTACTGAAACGTATCATGATTTTTAGTTTTATATTAGTATCTTAATATTAATCCTGTTTCCCTGCTCTGAATCGTGATACCGATAATAAGCTGAAGAATAGAGTCAGTATTGTAAATAGAATGAGTATAGGTAAAAAACAGTTATAAGATTCGGGAACAGAAGATAAAAAGAATATGCGGAGTATTGCTGTGGAAATAAGAATATTGAGTATTCTGCGTTTCCATGTGGGCTCGAGGCATATCCATGCGGTTAATAGATATCCGGTAATTCCGGCTGTAAACCAGGGAATCGCGGTCAGCAATATTCTGGATGTCAGTTCTGTTGCAAAGAACTTCTGCAAATAAAGCCATAACAGCAAAAAGTCGGATGCAAATCCGATAAGCAGCAAGATGATTCCGAAAGATAACATGATCGAGATTGTCTTGTATTGCGATACCGGCAGATGCAATGTCAGTTTCAGCCGGTTCTGCTGCATCTCAGGAACAAATTGTACCCATGCCAAAAATATCCCGATCAACAATGGTAAATAAGTCAACAAGTCGATAAAAACCACGTCTTTCCCGAGCATTACCTCCCATAGATGAGGTGCGCCTTTCATCGTTATTGCCCGGTTGATTTTAAGTATGCAGTATCCGGTCATACCCCATGACACGAGTATTGCCAAGAAGTAATAGTATCGGGTTTTGATCCATTCTTTATAACATAATGCTTTTTCCATTCTGAGAAGAGTCTTTAATGTATTAATATTTTCCGGTGAGACCGATAAATGCGTCTTCCAGATTGACTGATTCGGCTTTTAGTCCGGAAAAGGGAACTCCAAGAGACTTGAGTTTCTCTTCTGCCTCTTTTTCCGAAAAGAAAGAAAAGGTTTCTACATGATTTCGTATTTTCGAAGGATAGTAGAATCCTGAATATCCGTTTGGTTCATATCGGTCGGGTACGGTAAACTCATACCGTTTTACAGAGCCTAAAAGCTCTTTTACCGGTTGTTGGATCATTATGCGTCCGTAATCCATGATAATACAATCGTCGATAAGGCGTTCCATATCCTGAATGATATGAGAAGTGAGAAAAACCGTCTTTTGCTCTGCACGGGCATATTCACGCAAATAATCGACAAAAAGCCTTCGGTAACCGGGATCAAGACCTAACGAAAAATCATCCAAAATCAACAATTCGGGATCTTGGGCGAGAATAAGTCCGAGAGCTATTTGAGATCTTTGTCCGCAAGACATGCGGCTGATGCGTTGAGTCGGGGTGATTTTTAATTTTCCGACCAGTTCGTAAAAAGCCTCTTTTTTCCATTTCGGATAAAAAGAGGCATAGAATTTCTCGATTTGCCGGATATTCATGAACGAGTATTGGATATGACCTTCTATCAGTAAGCCTATATTACGACGTAATGACGGTTCCATGTTTTGTACATCCCGCCCGAAGATAAGGCATTCTCCCGATTTAGGCTTCAAATAGCCGTTCAAGATATTGATCGTTGTTGTCTTTCCCGTTCCGTTTTTTCCTAAAAGCCCTAAAATGCGGCCCTTCGGGACATTGAAACTCAAATCTTTATAAATAAGCCTTTTCCCATAATAATGGGTCAGGTTTTTACATGATATGACGTTTTCCATTATTCTTATTCTAAGATCTTATAAGACTCTGCTTCTACAAAATAAAAAGAGAGATAATCTTTTCCGGTTTTCGCTTTGCGTTCCGCTATTTTTTTTCTGAAGTCTGCAATCCGTTCTTCTGTCGTGTTTCCGGTTTCTCCCCGAGCTTTTTTCTCGGTGCTGCATCCGGCTTCTCCTGTTCCATGCTTCTCTTCGGTTTGCGCTTTGGCTTGTTCTTCCCATTGTACCAAATAGTTTTCATCGATCCGCTGTTCTTTTAATATACCGTTTACTTCGACAATACTGTTTACGCAATCGGGGCTGAATTGTCCTAATTCACCTGCTTCGATACGTATCGTCTGCGTATCGTCACTTCCCATCAAGAATATTTTTTTAGCACCGTGTTTGCAAGTGTGTGTGCAAATACCTTGTACCGTTATATTTTTTTCAGCCAGCGAATCAGCGTTTGCGAGAAGAGAATCGACTTCCATTCCGGTAGATACGATTGCTTGTTCTTCTGCCGTATTCTGAGATTGTTGTTTTGTGTTGTTTCCGCAACTGACGCTCCCTATGCATAATAATAAAGAAGCGATGTAAGTCATTGTCTTATTCATAATAATTTTTTTTATAATAAAAGCACCCATTTCCTGCGCTAACAGGTTCATGGATGCTTTTTAATAGTTAATATACAACCACTTTAGTCTTGTTCACGATATAAATTCCTTTTGGCATCGAAATCGCATGTTTACCTGTCGATACGGTCATGCTTTTCACGATTTGTCCGTAAGTATTCAGAATTTGTATTTCAGAAGATTCTCCGGCTTCTACAAATATCTGATTTTTTCCGCTGTACACTTTGACGCTTTGCTCTTTGGCTGTTTCTGAAGAAATCAATCCGGTAGTTTGTCCCAGTTCCGGAATTTCGAAAGAAGTAAGAATCGTGATCCATGATCCGGCATCTTTTGGGCTTTCTATTGTATAAGCACCATCTAAAATAGTGTTAGCAGATTTTGCGTTACTGCGGGCGAGAGTCAGAAGTTGGCCTCCATCGAACAAACATCCCCATGCCGTTGTTGATCCGCCTTTTACCAGACTGTATTCATTCTCTATATCCCATGTAGAAGCGTTATAAGTTACAAGATAAGCTTCTCCTAAAGCGTAACCGTATGTGTAGATTTTTCCATTTTCGTTTTCGAATGCTCCGTAATATCCTCCGATCGAGTTCTCTCCGATAGCACCGCCTAACCAAGTCCCGTCAACTGCGCTACATTTGATAAGGAAACCTGTCTGCATGGTCGATGATCCTTCAATCAGAGCTTCAGTTTTATCAGTGCCGAAACCTCCGACGACGTGTCCCATCAAATACAAATTTCCGTTTTGAATGTTCATTTCTTTGTTTTGAGTAGTGTGTCTTCCGTTACTGGCTGCAAATGCAGGGAAATGTTTTACCCATGCGACAGTCATATCGGTGTTGACGGCACCTACAAGAATATCATCAAATTGTGTCGGTTGGATTGTCACATCTCCTAATTTTATTTCCGAATCTTCTGTCGATACGCCTTTTACCATACCCAAGAAATAGATTTTTCCATCGGCATACGTGATATTGTTAATGCTTTCTCTTGCAGCAGTTCCGGTAGTAGTTATATGTCCCAGATAATTTCCTGCGTCATCTAATTTTACTAAAAACAGGTCTCCGACACTCGATTGGGGATCTCCTGTCCAGCCTTCGGTATTGTGAGGACTCAATACAACCTGTTCTCCGCTTTTTTTTACGAATGTCATGTCTTTTCGGTAATTTCCGGCAATATACAGATTTCCTTCATTGTCTTCGGCTGCGCCATAGAAATAGAATCCTTGCGGAGTATAGTTTTTGTAGGTACTCGATGTCGTTCCCGGTACAGGAGAATAATCTACATTGATCAGTTTAGTCCATTCAACGTTTCCCTCCGTACTGATTTTTACTAAAATTCCTTGATATACCCAGTATCCCGGATATTCCCAAATGACATCTGTCGTTTTACCCGATGCATCGACCAAAGACAATAATTTCCCGTTTTTTGCAGCATCGTAGTTGGTATGATAAAATTTCAGAGCAAGGAATGCTCCTCCGTCGGCAGTCGGGGTGTAAGCACAGTCAGAAAGAGAGGCTCCGCCCCAGCAGCTATATACAGACCAGACAAGATCTCCGTTTTTTTCTAATTTTTGGAATACGATGTTTGAGTTTCCGGAGGAACTGCTTCCGTCGTAGGGAGCTCCGTGTCCGATTAGAGTTTCACCATAAGAAAGAGAATCTGCAGCTCCGGAGGACCCGAAACCGGCAAATGAGAAGACTTTATCGTCTGCACTTTTTGCAAGAGAATGTGCACTTGTTCCCATAGGAGAAACAAATGTTTTTGCCCATTGAAAATCGATGTCGTTCGCATAGGCAGTCAACCCACATAAAATCGAAACAAATAGTAAAATCTTTTTCATTATCACTTAGTTTTAGATATATTTTATTGCACGGCAAAAATATGTACCGAAGAAAAATTGTGAAATCCCATAATTTAGGTATTTTATGAAGTATTAATCAGTATTTGTAGGTATTGTATGATGATAATATCCACTCTATTTTCGCATCGCATTAATATAGGTATCTCCGGGGATGAATTTGAAGAAAATAATTCTGATTTTTTTTGTGACATTTTTGTATTTCCCTTTTGTCCGGGCTGTCCCGGATAAAGTAATTTTCAGTGGTTGTGTGAGAGACACGCTCACGAAGGAGTTACTTGAGTTCGCTACGATACAATTAAAAGGGAAAAATACATTTTCCGGGTTGTCTGACAAGAACGGAAATTTTAAATTCTCTTTTGTCTTGCCCGGGGAGTATGTTTTGCAGGTGTCTTATTTGGGATATGTGTCGTGGCAGAAAAAGATCGAATTGAAGAGCGACCTTTTTTTACAGATAGATATGACTGCCCGGTCTAATAAGTTGAAGGAGGTTGTGATAACTGCTGCCGAGTCACCGGGGATCGTTAGTTCGTCGAAAATCGATAGAGCTGCAATGGCGCATTTGCAGCCTACGAGTTTTGCCGATTTGTTGGAACTTTTGCCGGGAAATATATCCCAGACCCCCAATATGGGAGTAGCCAATACGATAACGTTACGTGAAACGGGTACGTTGAATGCTTCAGGAGAAAAAAGCGACAATCCCGATTATTCTATCTCCTCTTTGGGTACTTTATTCCTTGTCGATGGAGCTCCGATTAACGGTGATGCCAATATGCAGTATATTCCTTCGGGCTCTGACTCGAGTTCTCCCGAGTATAAAAGAAATATAACGAATAAAGGTGTGGATATGCGTTCCATATCTACCGATGATATAGAAAGTGTGGAGATCGTTCGAGGAATTCCTTCTGCGGAATATGGAAATCTTACCAGCGGTTTGGTGAATATTAAGCGAATAAGGAAATCGACTCCGTTTACCGCTCGTTTTAAGGCAGATGAATACAGTAAGCTTTTTTCTGTCGGTAAGGGATTTGCCGTTCCGGGACAAGATCTGATTTTGAATATAGACGGGGGATATCTCGATTCGAAAGTAGATCCGCGAAATAATCTCGAGAATTATAAACGTATCAATGCTTCGGTGCGTTCGACGTGGAATCTTAAAAAAGAGATGTGGAATATGGGATGGAACTCCGGTGTCGATTATACCGGTTCGTTCGATAATGTAAAAACTGATCCCGATCTGTCATATCAGAAAATAGATAAATATAAATCTACGTATAACCGGACAGCTTTTACGAATAATTTTTCGTGGACTTTCCCTAAGGTAGATTTGATAAAATCTATAGAGCTCAACTCTTCTGTAAGTATTCAGTCGGACAGGTTGAAGAGGACGAAACTGATGTCTCCTCAACGTGCGACGGTAGCTCCGACCAGTATGGAAGAGGGGGTACATGACGGAACTTATCTTTTGGGACAATATGTTGCCGATTATTTAAGTGAGGGCAAACCGTTGAATGCGTTTCTGAAAATAAAGGGAGAATTGGAATTTTTTTTAGGTAAGGTTAAAAATAGTATGAAAGCCGGAGGGGAATGGAACTATTCGAAGAACAGAGGCCGGGGGCAAGTATATGATATAAGCCACCCGATCGTAATAAGCGGATGGACTACACGACCGAGGGCTTATAAGGATATACCTGCATTGCAAAACCTCTCTTTCTTTCTGGAAGATAATATTACCGCTCGTATGGGTAAACATAAATGGGAGACGTTGGCCGGTGTCCGTTCGATCTCTTTGGTCGGTATGAGTCCGGCTTATTTGCTACAAGGAAAAGTTTATCTTGATCCGCGTATCAATTCCCGATGGAGTTTTCCGGGCATTCGGTTGGGTAACCATGATTTGAATATAGATATATCAGGAGGATATGGTCTGACGACAAAAATGCCGACCATAGATTATTTGTACCCTAACAAATGGTATAACGATATTATTCAGTTAAACTATTATGATGTTAATAAACCGTTGGAATATAGTCGAATTAATGTACGTACTTATATCAAGGATATCACGAATTACCGGTTAGAACCTTCGAGGAATCGGAAATGGGAGGTAAGAAGCGATATATCTTATAACGGTAATCGCCTGTCTGTGACATATTTTAGAGAAAGATTGACATCTGGATTTCGTTACTCTTCTTATTATATGCCTTTTGAGTATCGTAAATATGATGCATCTTCTATTGATGCAGGTTCTTTACAAGGCCCTCCCGCATTGGAGGATATTTCTTATACGGATACCCGGAAACTGGATGGATATACGCAAGCGGCGAATGGCAGTCGGTTAGAAAAAGAAGGGGTGGAATTTCAATTTACATCTCAGCGTATCAGGCCGTTGAGAACATCTGTGATTATTAACGGGGCCTGGTTTAAATCTACTTATACGAATAGTCAGCCTATGTTTGAAACGGTTTCGGAAGTAGTGGATAATCGTCCGATTCAAGAAGAATATGTCGGATTGTATGATTGGAATAGCGGGAGAATAAATCAACAATTCAATACCAATTTTATGTTGGATACGCAAGTCCCGGAATGGGGGCTTATTTTCTCGACATCGGTACAGTGCATGTGGTTTGTTTCTACGCAAAGAATGTATCAGAACGGGGTACCGGTAAGTTATCTTGATGTGAATGACGGGTTTTTACATCCTTATACGCAGGAGTCTGCAGAAGATATGAAGTTGCAGTTTTTGGTGAAGACGTACAATGCCGATTCGTTTAAGAAACAAACTGTTCCGATGGCTATGTATGTCAATTTTAAAGCAACGAAACAGATCGGTAAATATCTGAAGCTTGCTTTATTCGCTAACCGTATTTTGGATTATCTTCCGGATTATACCTCTAACGGATTGCGGATAAGAAGAAATGTAAATCCTTATTTCGGTATGGAATTGAATTTTAGTTTGTAATATATCTAAATTATAATAAGAACAATGAAATCCAAGTTATTTTTTCTGGTTATTTTTTTTATTCTTTTTGTCAGTTGTGAGGAGAAAAGCGATATTCCGCATACAACGGTGGATATATTGATTGAGTATCCATCCGATTTAGAAGAACTGTCTGTGCAGTATGAGACAGTGAAATTCAAGAATATATCTTCCGGAATGGAAACCGAGTATTCCAATTCTAAACAGTTTTCGCTACCTGAGGGATTGTATGACTGTAGTTATGAAGCAAGTGTCACTTATTTGAAAAATGGGGAAATGACAGAAGGAAAATTAAGGGGTTATCAGGCCTCTTTAAAGGTACTCGGGACAGATGTGAAGGTTACGTTAGAGTCCTATTTGTTAGAAGATAAAAACGACTTCATTATTGAAGAAATCTTTTTTACCGGAACGTTGCAACCTTCTGGAAAACAGTATAATGGCGATCAATATGTCAAAATCTATAACAATACCGATCATGTCTTGTATGCTGACGGTGTGTCTTTGATGGAGTCTAAGTTTATAACGGTTACCAAATATGACTATACACCGGATATTATGAAAGAGGCGATGACGGTACAAGCCATTTATACGATACCCGGGAATGGGACAGACCATCCTGTACAGCCGGGGGAATCTTTGATAATTTGTGATACCGGTATGGATCATCGGGTTGCCAATCCGAATTCATTCGACTTGAGTCGTGCTGACTTCGAATGGTATGATGAATCTTCTGTTCCTGCGCATATGGATATCGACAGCCCGACAGTTCCGAATTTGGATAAGTACTATTGTTATACACTTAGTTTCTGGATTCTACATAATCGGGGGTTCAGAGCTTTTGCTTTAGCTCGTATTCCGGAAAAGAAAGAAGACTTCTTAAAGAATTATCTTTATACTTATAAGTATGTCATGGTATTGCCTGCCGGGACTTTCCCTATGGAACAAACAGCCTATAAAGTTCCTAATGAGTGGATTATAGATGCTGTGAATACAAGTGTAGAGTCTCGTTATGTATGGAATGTTACCGATCCGTCTTTGGATTCGGGCTGGACTCACTGCGGAACGATCGACGGAGATAAAACTCGCTATTTTAAAAGCGTTCGCCGAAAGTTGTTGTATATTACTCGTGACGGTAGAAAGGTGTTGAAAGACACGAATAACTCTTCTGATGACTTTAATACCGAATGTGTACCTTCTTTGATCGAAGAACAACATACGGCCACGGATGCCAATGGTACTCCGGCTGTGAATATTACTTATGACGGTGTAACGCCTAAGACCGAGTAACATAAATTGAAAGTGAGATGAAAAAAGGATGTGCTGTCGTTATGTTGCTTTTATTGTGTCCGGCTTTCTTGTATGCCGGGGATACGCTTTCTGTCATGCAGCGAAATTTGCGGAATAATTCTTTCGGAGAAACTTTTTTCGATTTGCTTTATCGTAATCCGGCAGAAAAATATTATCAGCATGCCTTAACTCTTACCGAAGCAAATGCGATCGTGGAATATTCGGCTGAGGATCAACCGATCCTTCTGCAAGAAGGAGACGGTTTGATTCGCGGATCATTTGATGTGGATTCGTATATTGTTCTGAAAAATAGGAAATTATGGGGACAGGCTTATTATAGGAACGGCGTGAAACGAAATGTCGTTTGGAACGAGACATCCGATTATGATTGGGTGTATCCTTATGTTTTGGGAGATTCGGTCGGCGGAGATTTAAGGTGTGAGGAATATTATTTTGCCGGAGGATATGCCCGGGAATATGCTCGTGTCACTTGGGGCGGAACGTTGGATTATCGGGCTGCCGTGGAGTTTAGGAATATCGATCCTCGTCCTAAAAATGTTGTTGGAGAGTTGAATGCTTCGTTAGGTATCTCGTTGCGGACAAAAACTCATTATGGCATCGGAATATCTGCTTTTGCAACAAAGTATAAACAATCTAATGAAATAAAATTTTATAGCGAATTAGGTCAGTCGAAAGTTTATCATTTTACCGGAATGGGAATGGACTATGCCCGTTTCTCGGGGAATAATAACAGTGCGTATTATAAGGGAAAATCTTTTGGCGGAAATATCGGGCTCTCTTCTCATAAACAAAGCGGATTTTCCGGGACGTTCTCTTATCGTTATTATTCTTGTGAGAAAATAATTTCTTCTTTGAATGAATTACCGATGGCTTTGATACATGAACATTCCGGAAAATTTGAAATGGGTTACCGTAATACCACGAAATACAGGGTATGGGGTGTAAAAGGGTATGGTAATGTTTCTCGTAGAAACGGAATTGAAAATCTGTTCGGTGATGCAACGAATGAAATTTATCCGAAAATAGGTGAGGTAGAACAGTATCGTAACAATATATTCTACACCGGTATTGTCGGTATGTATGAGGCGGAAATTGCGAAGGGATATAAATTGTCTTTGTCGCCTGAAGTTACCTATAAACGCAACAAAACATCATATATTTATCCGTCTCGTTCACTTGAGGAAAATCGTTTGTCCGGAAACGTCTCTGTTCGAGGATATAAGACATGGGAAAATTGTTTTTTGCAGATAGATGCCGGAATTGGCTATTCTCGTGCTTTTGACACGGATATTACCTTGTCGGAAACGGAAATAACAGATTCCGGAGTTTTGAATATGCTTTATCATAATTATCGTTTTATTTCATCGAACAGCATATTTTCTGATATTGGTATACAGTTCTCGCATCGGATTCTGAAGAACTATCTGTTACAGATTAAAGCTGCTTGGAAGCATGGTTGCTACATGAGCAAAGTCAAGTCTGACTATATATCAGGGGCGATAGGAATATCTTTTTAATATAGGCTTTTAGGTGGTAGAAAAAGAATCGATAAATTGTTTATATCGTTTTTCTGCATTTTCGATAAGATGTTGATTAATAGAAGTCGTTTTTTCAAAAAAAGATGTTTTTATAGTTATTCCTGATTTATTTCGAAGAAGTTTCCAGTTACCCGAAATTTTTCCATTATATAAAATAACGGGGTAAAATGTGCCGTAATTGTTAAATGCCATTGCCCGGTATTTTTCGTTTAAGACCTCGCTTCGGTCTTTATAACTGATCAAATATTCATCGAATGAGGGTAAAAAATGGAGAATGTTTTTTTGAGGTAAATTTTTGTTTGAATATGATTCATGGATGAATATTTCTTTTTGATTGTCGAGTTGCTCTTTTAGCAGGGAAGAGTTGATGTAATCAATAGCTTGTCGGGCCTCCGTAACAGATAATCCTGACCACCATGTAAAATCTTCTAATGTGGCGGGAGAATGACTTTGAAAATATTTGTTTGCCAGCTTGGCAAGAGCTTCGTCTTTCGTTATTTCCTTGGCAGGAGAAACACGTTCGTTGAGTAGAGCATAAGTTTGTTTGTTCCCTTTATTTATTCCGCTACAAATGATTTTTTCTGTCTCTGCCCGGATAAGAAATCTATTTAACCGAGGTATATCGGTTTTTATATTTTCTTTCTTCAAAATGTCTCCGATTTCTTGTTTGGTGAGGTGGTTATTTCCTGTTAAGTGTTTTTCGATTAACCGGTTGCATTTTGTGTATAGCTTTTCTGTTATTTCTAGATTTTTCCCGAA
Organism: Coprobacter fastidiosus; assembly: GCF_982245605.1. Taxonomy (NCBI): domain Bacteria; kingdom Pseudomonadati; phylum Bacteroidota; class Bacteroidia; order Bacteroidales; family Barnesiellaceae; genus Coprobacter; species Coprobacter fastidiosus. The sequence goes on from NZ_CEVCIF010000032.1 coordinate 34,100, forward strand.
GGACTCATTGGCAGATCTTATTCGCTGCGCCGAGAGCTTCAGCATCCAATGTATATCTTCTGCAATAATAAAGTGCCATGTAGGACGCAATATGTGCATTCGTAATATTTCTCCCTGTTGGAAGGCTTTTTCTATGATGTTATCTGTGACGTGCTTGAGCCGGATACCGATTGCCCATTTCGCCATATTGTAGTTTTGTGCTTGAATAGCTCCCATCCATGATACGATTTCTTTAGGGGTATCGAATGTCGGTTCTGTTAATTGCTGGCTATATAAACGGATATTTATGAGCATATACTTTTTTTTACCGTAAAAATAATTAAAAAAATAAGAAATAAAATCGGTGTGTACTATATTAATAAATAATACCGTTTCGTTAAAAATAAGCGGGAAAGAGAAGAGTATATAAAAAATGTAAAAAATACACTCGTCGGATTATTCATCGTTTGATTTTAGTATTATTTGTCTAAATTTGCGGAAGGACCTTATATGGTTATTTTTTGTTAAATGAAAAATGTTGCTGTCTATTCTCGTTTCGGGAAATTGTCCAAATATTAAAGAGGATAAATTATAAAATATAATATACCCATGAAAAAAACATCCGTTTTTGCATCATTATTTTTGGTTATGGTGGGCGGTGCTTTTGCCCAGAATTCTGACCGGTATGCCGAAATAACCGACCCGAAAGTTGTGAGTATAAACAAAGAACCTGCCCGGGCCAGTTTTATTTCATATAAAGATGAAGATAGTGCATTGGCAGGAAACCCGACATCAGGGGCAGATTATTTGCTACTTAACGGAAAATGGAAGTTCAATTATGTCGAACAATTCAATGACCGTCCGGTAGATTTCATGTATCCTTCTTACGATGTCAGCAAATGGAAAGATATTCAGGTTCCCGGAAATTGGGAAATGCAAGGTTTCGGAGACCCTATTTATACGAATGTCCCTTATGAATTTGTCTCTGCGGGATATAGTAAGTATTTGCAACATCCTATGCCCCCTTATGTCCCTAAAGAGTGGAATCCGACCGGAACTTATCGTCGGGATTTTGATCTTCCCGATTGGAATGGGAAAGATATTTTTTTAAGTGCCGATGGTGTAAAAGGTGCGGCTTACTTCTATCTGAACGGGAAATTTGTCGGAATGTCAAAAGCCGCAAAAGCTCCGGCGCGTTTTAATATTACAAAGTATGCTAAACCCGGTAAAAATACGTTAGCGGTACAGATACATCGTTTTTCGGACGGAAATTATTTGGAATGTCAGGATTTTTGGCGTTTAACCGGATTTGAGAGAGATGTATATGTCTATGCCCAACCGAAAGTGCGGCTGGCCGATTTTTTTGCACGTACTCCTTTAGACGACTCTTTTAAAAATGGCATGCTTGATTTGGATATAACGCTGAATAATGCTTCGGGCACAGTGCAATCATATACTGTAATGTATAAGGTTCTCGATAGACAGAATAAAATTGTTGCTGACGGAGAGGAAAAACGTTCTGTTGCAGAAGGTCTGTCTACCATGAATTTTAAAGCGATTCTTCCGAATGTTGCTGCATGGACTGCCGAAACTCCAAACCTTTATACTTTACAGATAACTATTAAAGACGGGAATGGAAAAATTTCTGAATCGATAGCCAGCCGTATAGGTTTCCGTACTGTTGAGATAAAGGGTAAACAGTTGTTGGTGAACGGACAGCCGATACTTATAAAAGGGGTAAATATTCATGAACATAATGGATATACGGGGCATTATGTGCCAGAAGAACTGATGCAAAAAGATTTCGAACTTTTTAAAAAATATAATGTGAATACTGTCCGCACCAGTCATTATCCGCAGCCAGAACGTTTTTATCAATTGTGCGATGAATATGGTTTATATGTAATTGATGAGGCGAATATAGAATCGCATGGAATGGGATATAACATACAGAAAGGGCATTCTCTGGCGAATAATCCGGATTGGGTGGATGCTCATATGGATCGTACCCGAAGTATGGTCGAAAGGGATAAAAACCACCCGTCAGTCATTATTTGGTCTTTAGGAAATGAATCGGGAAATGGAGTTTGTTTTTATGATACTTATCGTTGGATTCGTGAAACCGATCCTTCCCGTCCGATACAGTATGAACGGGCCGGAATGGAGTGGAATACCGATATTTTCTGTCCGATGTATAGTTCCATAGAAGGAATCAGAAACTATGCTACGAATAAAAAATCCGATCGTCCGTTGATATTATGCGAGTATGCTCATGCTATGGGAAACAGTCTCGGAAATTTCCAAGATTATTGGGATACGATCGAAAAATATGATTTACTGCAAGGCGGATGTATTTGGGATTGGGTAGACCAAGGATTGATTGCTAAGAATGCAAAAGGAGAGTCTTATTGGGCCTACGGGGGAGATTTCGGAGAGGAAGGTACGCCTACGGATGGAAACTTTTGTATTAATGGTCTGGTTTATCCCGATCGTAAAGTTAAACCCCATACGATCGAGATGGGAAAAGTTTATCAAAATATAAAATTTACCGATTTCGATCCGATACAGGGAACCGTAAATATAAAGAACGGTTTTTTCTTTACCGATTTGAGTAAATATGATATCGTATATACGATAACAGCGGATGGTAAGGCTATTAAAAGCGGAAATATATCTCTTAGTCTTGCTCCTCAGCAGGTTAAACAGATTAAGGTAGAAGAATTGCCTTCCACACAGCCGGCTTTGGTTGATTATCGGATACTTTTTGAAGTCAGAATAAGAGATGCAGAACCGTTTTTGCCCGTAGGTTATGCAATTGCCAAGGAACAGATGCCGATAAATACTTATGTAAAGGAAAAGGCCGAGTTGCCGCAAGGATCGATCAGTGTCAAAGAAGATAAGAATTCTGTAACTTTATCCGGAAAAGATTTTAAGGTCGTATTTGATAAGAGTTCTGGTTTTATGACCTCATACCGATATAAAGGAACTGAATATATCTTGAATGGTTTCGGACTGAGACCTGTATTTTGGAGAGCGCCTTTGGATAATGACTACGGGTGGGATACCCCTAATCGTTTGAGGGTTTGGAAAGATGCAACATACCAGAATCTTGTACCGAAAAATTTTGCGGTAGAAAAAACGGAAAACGGTGTGATGGTGTCGTGTAGTTATCCTTATCGTCGTATCAATTCTCATTGGAATGTGTCATATAGAGTTTTTGCCGATGGGGTAATAAATGTAGATAATACATTTACTGTGAACAATAAAGATGTCCCGGCAATACCGCGTATCGGTTTACGGATGCAAATGCCGGTCGATTTTACTGACCTTACTTATTATGGACGAGGTCCGTGGGAAAATTATCAGGATAGAAAAACAAGTTGTTTTGTCGGGGAATATTCTTGTCGTGTGGCAGATATGTTTGAGCCGTATATTCGTCCGCAGGAAAATAGTCACCGTACCGATGTTATTTGGTTCTCGCTATCCGATAAAAAAGGAAAAGGTTTGTTGGTTGTTGCAGACGATAAGTTGGAGATGAATGTTTCGAATTATACCCTTGAAAGTTTAGATAGTGGGGAATTCAGGGATGATATTCCTCAACGTCCGTCGGTTTTGACCCAACGCCATACGTGCGATGCAAAGTCTCAGCAACTGGTAGATCTTTTCATCGATTATAAAATGATGGGTATCGGAGGTGATAATTCGTGGGGAGCTCAGCCTCGTAATGAATATCAGATTAAGTTGAATCCCGGTAAGGTTTCTTATGGCTTTACACTTGTCCCTTATGATACGAAAGTTGATAAGAAGAGTTTTATAAAACAGTATTAAATTTAGGATGTTTAAAAGAGAAAAGCAGGAATCGGCAATATTGCCAGTTCCTGCTTTTACATTCACAATACACACACATACTAAAATAACACTCTTTTAGTATTTCCGCTACAAAGATAAGTATTTCAATCGGTTATCAAAGTAAAAAATCGATAAAATACTTTATTATAATGTCAGAAAGTTATTTTTTATGTTTAATCGTATTGTGTTATTATAACTTAGGAGTTTGCTTAAGATATTTGATAGAATTATATTTCCGGGCTTTTTCAGTCTGTTTTAGTCTCGTTTCGTAATGTGAATTTCCAACAGCAGGCACATGTCGGGTCGGTAATATTGGGAAAGCAGCTTATCGTTTCACAATCGAATCTTGGATCGATCTCTTTTGCAAAATAAGAATATTCTATGATCCCTACCGATTTGCAAGGATGCAAAGGCATTCCTTTACGAGTACGGGCAGTCTGTACACGACAGTCAATAACTTTGTAAATAAGTGTATCTTCGGTTATCCGGGTTTCTGTTTGGTTCAGAAAAGCATTAAAATGAAAGTCAAGCGCTTTTTTTAAGCCGTTTATACCCGGTTTTTCCGGTAATTTTAAAAACGTTTTAATACGCTTGGCTTCAATTGCAGTATATTTCCTCCAAGCATTTTGATCATGCTCTATGGCTTCATCCATGCCGAGCTTAGTCTCTATGGATTGAAACCATACACCATCTAATGCCAGCATGTTTTTAGCAAAAATATGTACTAACTCGATGAGCTCTTGCTTTGATAGCTGTTCTAATTGATCCATAAAAATTTAAAAATGTCTGTTTTCCCCGTATAATGCAATATACTTCCATAAGGGAGCAGCATGTTGGGCTTGAGTTATTTTATTATTTTCCAATAGATCTTTTACTTCTTCGATAGTCAAGAGTTTTACTTGTATATCTTCTGTCGCTTCTAAATGTGGTTCGGATATTTTTTCTACATTAGTAGCAAGATAGCAATAGGTTAAGTTTGTATGGGTTCCTGGGTTGGGAGATATGATCATAAACTCTTCCCACTCGCCTTTCCCATAACCGGTCTCTTCCATTAATTCCCTTTGTGCGGAGATTAACGGAGATGAATCTTCTTTTTCACAAACTCCGGCACACAGTTCGTATGAAGTACTTCGCAATCCATGACGATATTGTCGTTCGAAAATAAATTTCCCGTCTTTGGTAATTGCGATTACGTTAACCCAATTAGGGTATTCTAAAACATAATATGAATCGATCGTGTTTCCGTTAGGAAGTTGCACTTTTTCTTTACGTACGGTAAACCATGGTTCTTGAGATATGTACTGACTACTCAATACTTTCCATTCCATGCTGTCTTTTTCTTTCATTTCTTTGTAAATAAAGTAGTTTGGGGAACAAATATATATCATGTGATTTGTTTACGAGTAATTTTATGAGCTGTTTTTCATCTTTAAATAAAAAACAATACCTTTGCGCTCGACCTTAAATTAAGTCCTGTATTGAGGAAATAGTTTGATTACGATATGTCGAAACGTATCTTAAAGCAATATTGTACTAAAAATTTTCGTAAAATAAGACATCGGAAAGGTTTCGGTGTCCACTCCCCGTTTGCTTATAATTTAATAACCAAAGTAATAGAAGAAACTTATAGTTATTATGCCTATCAACAGATCGAGGAAGTTTGGCATACCCGGGTGTGTAACCAGCTTACTCAAGACGATTTTCAACGACGCAAACCTGTTTCGGAAAAATATGGGCGCTTGCTTTTCCGTATGGTCAACCGATTTCATCCGGATATAATATTTGAATATGGTTCTTGTTGGGGTATTTCGTCTTTGTGTCTTTATTTAGGAAATACTCGGTCTCAACTTTTTTGCGCAGATCCAGATACTCGTGTTTATAATTTCTCGAAAGATGTCATACCTTCTGACTTGCAAAATATCCGTTTTTTCAACTCTTATTTTTCAGAAGGGTTGTCAGAATGTTTGAAATTTGGCACGCCCGATTTTATTTGCATTCACCGTCCATCTGATATACAAGAATATGAATTGATTTATAATCGGTTATTTCCCTGTTTGGGAGAGAATACCGTTATCCTCATAGAAGGAATACATTCGGAGAGTAGAGCTTTAGATGCGTGGCGCAGATTTATATCGGACGAAAGAATTCGAGTGACAATGGACCTATTTGACTTGGGAATTGCATTTTGTGATCCTAAATTAAATAAACAAGATTATATTGTTGCATTCTAAATATTGCTTTTCAAAAAAAATTTGTATCTTGCTTTCGCAAAATAATTAGAAATAAGGTGTACCTGTTGTTTTGTTTCATAGTGAAGAGGGTATCTCTTTTTCGATTTGTTGAATTTGTTAATCACTAATCACATACGCAAATGAAACGGTTATTATCTTTATGTTTCCTACTTCCTTTATTAGTGGGGTGCAACTCCGGTCCGAAAGTGACCTTGTTGCCTGATTCGCAATTTGATACCATTATAGATGGTAAAAAAGTCGCGCTTTATACGTTGAAAAATGCCAAAGGAATGGCTATGCAAGTGACGAATTACGGAGCTCGGGTGGTCTCTTTATGGGCTCCTGACCGGGCAGGAAAGATGTCTGATGTAGTTCTCGGATATAAGGATATTCATAGTTATGTCAATAATCCGGGCGAACGTTTTCTCGGTGCGGCTATCGGCAGGTACGGGAATCGCATTGCAAACGGTAAATTTACTTTAGATGGCAAGGAATATCAGTTGGCTGCTTATAATAATGGACAATGTTTGCATGGTGGCCTTAAAAGTTTTGACCGGGTGGTTTGGAATGTAGATAGCGTGATGCCGAATAAGATATGTTTCTCTTATTTATCTCCGGATGGAGAAGAGAATTTTCCGGGTAATTTGAATGTTAAAATGACTTATGAGCTTACGGACAATGATGATTTTGAGATTAATTATACTGCTACCACAGATAAAGCTACACCGGTTAATTTGACGAACCATACTTTCTTTAATCTTAAGGGTGAGGGGAATGGGGATATATTAGCCCATGAGTTGACTATACGGGCTTCTCATTTTACTCCGGTGGATAGTCTTTTGATTCCCACAGGTGAATTAAAGGAAACTCTCGGAACTCCTTTTGACTTTCAGAAACCACGCCAAATCGGCAGCCGTATAGATATGGATGACCCTCAATTGCGAAATGGTCAGGGATATGATCATAACTGGGTGTTGGATCGTCATACTGATAAGAATTTGGAATGGGCAGCAACTGTTTTCGAACCGGGAACAGGGCGTCAGCTTGAAGTTTGGACCACAGAGCCCGGATTACAATTTTATAGCGGAAATTTCTTTGATGGGGCAGCTACCGGAAAATCCGGACAGCCGTATGATTACCGTTGTGGTATTGCTTTGGAGACACAGCATTTCCCGGATTCTCCTAATCATCCGGATTTCCCGAATACGATTCTTAAACCCGGAGAAACTTATCAGCAGACATGTGTTTATAAGTTCCGGATAAAATGATCGGATGATTGTATGAAAATCATATAATTTGATTAAATTAGCACTGCTTTGGTAGAACCGGGCGGTGCTGATTTGTTTATTATGTCGATATAATTGATGAATTATGGAGAAAAGTAAAATTTATACGAGGACAGGAGACCGGGGGCAAACTTCTTTGGTAGGAGGAAAGCGTGTTTCGAAATATGATGTGCGTTTAGAGGCTTATGGAACAGTTGATGAGTTGAATTCATACTTGGGTATGTTGATAGCGACTTTGCCCGTTTCATCTTCAGATACAGAACTATTGCAGTTTATCCAAAATAAGTTGTTTGTCGTAGGTTCTTATCTGGCAACTGATACCGCATTTACCGAATTGCGCGAAGCAAGCCGAATGAAAGCTACGGATGTAGAGCGTATAGAACGGCGTATCGATGAAATTGACCGTGTATTGCCGCCGCTCAATCGATTTGTTTTGCCCGGAGGAGTTCCGGCTGCGGTTAAAGCTCATATTTGCCGGACGGTTTGTCGCCGGGCGGAAAGACGTATTTGTGAAGTTGCCGGACAATATGAAGTAGATGAACTTATTCTTCGTTTTATAAATCGATTGTCGGATTATCTGTTTGTCTTATCGCGCTTTATGAATGTAGAAGAAGGCATAGAAGAAATTTATTGGAATAATAGTTGCGAATGAGAAATTTTATTCTATTTTTGCGGAAAATTTGGAAGGAAAACATTAAAAGCATATAATTATGTACTGGACGTTAGAATTAGCATCTAAATTGGAAGATGCGCCTTGGCCTGCAACTAAAGATGAGTTGATTGATTATGCAATGCGTTCGGGAGCCCCTCTTGAGGTAATCGAAAATTTACAAGAAATGGAAGATGAAGGTGAGATATATGAGTGTATAGAAGATATTTGGCCCGACTATCCTAGTAAAGAAGATTTTTTCTTTAACGAGGACGAGTATTGACGCCCCTCGGACTACTTAAACAATTAAATATCAACGCGATAAACAAAGATAATTTGTTTGTCGCGTTGGTGTTTTATGGTGTTGTATGGTGCGGTTTGTTTGTCTAAATTGCGGTTTTTCTTCTCAAAAACTGGGTTTGTTTGTCTAAAATGCATTACCTTTGTTTCTCCTCATGAATATTGAATTGGGAGGAAAAGCATATGGGAAGACCGAAAAGACTATATCCATTGGGCAAATACCGCCTTCGTACGCCGAAAGTGGTTGACAAGGAAAAAGCCTATCCTGTCGAGTTGGAATACACTTGGAACAGGCAGGTAATCCGTAAGACAACGAATATCTTTGTCAAGGTTGCGGACTGGAACCAGAACGGCAATCAGGGACGGGGTGAAATACGTGCAAGTCATGGCGGTGAATCCAAACGGCTTAACCAGTTATTGCTGGCACGTGTGGAACGTATAGATTCGCTACTTGCCGAATATAATGAAAAGCATCCTAATCAGATAACCGCTGATGTCGTATCCGGCTTTCTTGCGGACAAGCCTCTTGCGCGTCGTGATCAAGGGAAGGACTTCGTGGAGTTTACATTGGAACGTCTTTCTTCAGACTATGCAAGAAACAGAATCGGAAGGAGCCGGTATGAAAACGGAAAGAGCTGCATGAATATATTCCAGACATTCCTGAGGGCTACCCGACAGGGAACCTATCGTTCTGACAGCATTTATGTAGGCGATATGACTCCGGAGTTGTTAGACAGTTATATATCGTGGCGCAGAGAAATCAAGCAGAACAGTGATGCCACTATCAACCACTCTCTGACTCCGATACTAAAAGCATGTGCATACGCTTGTGAAATGGGCATGATGGAACCTGCCGTCAATGCAAGGATTCAGGATATGCGCATTGTGACTAAGGTATCGCTTTCTGAAGAAGAAGCAGAGTTTGACGGCAAAAGTCTCAGTAAGGAACAGATGGCAGCATTGCTTGAATATTACAAGACCTGTACTGAACCGCGCAGAAAAGAATTTCTGGAAATGTTCTTCTTTGCGTTCCACGCCTGCGGCCTCCGTGTAGTGGATGTGATGACCCTGCAATGGAAACATATCGACTTTGCAAGGAAAGAGTTGCGGAAGATTATGATAAAGACAAACAAACGGCATGTCATACCTCTTACTGAACCTGCATTACATATATTACAGCAATGGTGGGAAAAACGTGAAGGATGCCGATATGTGTTCAACCTTGTAAAAGAGACTTTGGATTTGGATGACGCGGAGGCGCTGTACAAGGCTCGCAACAATGCCACGAAATGCATCAACCAGTCGCTGGCCGTTGTCGGTGAACAGATCGGCCTTCCGTTCAGTCTCTCGATGCACGCAGCCCGGCACTCGTTTGCGGTTTTTGCGCTGAACAAGGGATTATCCATGTCGGTAGTCAGCCGTCTGCTCGGACATAGCAGCACGGATATTACAGAGAAGGTTTATGCCCGTTTCCTGCCGGAAACGCTATCGGCAGAGGTGGCAAAACTGAGCGGAGAATTAATCAACTTGACTATATAATCACTGTGAAAAGATAAAGAAACATGATATCATTGCCATTTCGAGTTGCATGTATCCTGATAGCAGGATTCCTTATTGTACTGGTTGTAACCTATATATACAGGTTAAACAGCCGTAAGGTATTCTGGGGAGTAGGACTCACTACCATTATCGGTATCCTCATCCTTCTTGGCTTAGGGGTGCTTCGTCCATCTTGGGGAACAGAAACCGGCACGGCTGTCATTGTCGGAATCAGTACTGCTATCGGATGTGCAATAACGTTGATCTATGCAGCAGAGGACTTGTATCAAAAGAAGCGAATTAAGGGAAAGAAAATCGCAGAAACTGAATCTGTGCAAAAAGATATGGTTCCAGACCACCATAAAGTGACTTTACCGCCTCGGCTTGATACTGAATTGGCAAGAAAGATCTTTGATAAAGCCATTGAAGAAGGATATATCATTATCGACGATGACCATTATGAGTGGACTTTGAACAAAGTTCTTCTTGCATATATGTGTGGACGTATCTATTGCGAAGATTATCCTGAAAAAACCAAGTATGATGATAAGCCGTTCTGGATGCCAGGCAGGGTGGAATTATTTCCGGGTACTGAATTAGATAAGTTATTTAACATGAAAGATCTGACTCAATCAAGGCATACCCGAAAAAACAAAGCTGCGCCTACAGGATCCGAGAAAATTGACAAGTTATTTGAGTAGCCAATGTGCTACTCTTTTTTTGTTTGATAAGCAGCAGATTATAAATTCATTACCTCCGTGTTATATGCAACTCTAATACGACCTCTAATATAGTATCTAATTCATTCTAACACCAAGATTCCTAATGAGTTTGAACCTTTGCACCGTGCTTTTGGTACGATGTGCACAGTCGTATCATAGCACGTAAACCCGGCTTACAGTCCGAGTGTGCATAAGGAAGGTTAAGCCATAATACTATAAACTATGGCTCAAAAATTAAATGGTGAAAAGAAACTATGCGACCGGGAACTGCTTGAAAAGATTCTCAGCATAGTAGAGAAACAAGAGAAACTGCCGCCTCCGGCTCATGAAGGTGGGTATCGTCTTTATGATAACAAGTCTTTGATGGAGATGTTGAACATTAAAGATAAGTATCTGAAAAAGTTGCGAGACAACGGTTATCTCGGCTACTCGCGTGAAGGTGATAAGTACTGGTACACGCAGGAAGATGTGGACCGCTTTCTGCGCCGTTTCCATTATGAAGCATTCGCTATTGGTGACAAACTTCCCAAACAGGAAGGAGGTGGCTATGTTTGATACCATTCATTTGACCAACATGCTTCGTTCGGAGGTGGAAGGCATTCCGGAAACAGGTCTTCCGTTGGATGCCTTTCCGGACAGGATACAGGAGATTATCCTCAATCTTGCCAGATACGAAAATTTCAATGTGGAATAT
>NZ_CEVCIF010000033.1:0-45170 GCF_982245605.1 Coprobacter fastidiosus
ATCTTTTATTTTGACACAAAAATTCGAAATCGTCTAAGAAAACGATCGTTTTTTCAATCAATATCTACTAAAACGGTAATTGTTTTTTTATTGAAGAGGATAAAATTATTAGATGTTTATAACTAATGTTTTACGTTAGCATAAAACAAGGGAAAATTAATTGAATTAAAATCGTCCGAAAAAACGATCGTTTTTTCGGACACAGTCAACCTAAACAGTAATTGAAATGAAAAGGAAATGGTTTATACTTCCTTATGTATTGGTGTTTTGCGTAATCAATATTTTTGCACAATCTAAAAAGCCCGAAGATAAATTTATGCCCGAATGGCATCTGCTATTCAATGACTCAATTATCGGAACAAATGTTTCTTCTGCACTCGCATGGCTACAATCACAAAAATTAAAACCGAAAAAAAATATTATCGTCGGAGTAATCGATTCCGGGACTGATACCACCCACCTTTATATACAAAAGGCTCTATGGCACAATAAAAAAGAGAAACATAACGGTAAAGACAACGATAAAAACGGATATAAAGGAGATGTTCTCGGCTGGAATTTTTTAGGTACTCCCGATGGTTCTTTCAATATGAAAAGTGCCGGTACAGAAGAATTCAGGGAGTTCAAAAGATTATATCCTAAATACAAAAACTATCCGACCGACTCGGCAACAATAGCAAACGCGTCTCCCGAATTTATTTATTATCTGAAAATGAAAGCAGGAGCTCGTATCGAATCCTATTTCAAATTCACCCAATATCTGCAACAACAGGCAAATGCCTACGAAGAGCTCACTAAACGGGCAAAATCGGCATATCCCGGTAAAGACTCTCTGAGAGTCATAGACATTATGAATATAGATGCAAACGATTCTCTATTCAATATATCTGTACAACTGATCGCCATAGACCTTATGAACGGCAGCAAAGATCGACTATGGCAAACTTTGGTCGACCAGCATAATGCAAAATTGAATCAGGCACAAACCCGTATCAAAAGCATAGAAGCAGACAAAGATAAACGACTGCTTATGGGCGATGACATACATAACGCATCCGACCGCTTTTACGGGAACCCCGACGTTATGTGTGATGATTACTTCCACGGCACATTCGTTGCCGGAATAATCGCAGCCCAACCAAACCCTGAAAATAAAATGATCGGTATTTACCCGACTGCAAAAATCATGACGATCCGGGCAGTTCCCGAAGGTGATGAATACGATAAAGATATTGCATCTGCAATACGTTATGCTGTCGATAACGGAGCTAAAATCATCAATATGAGTTTCGGCAAACAGACTTCTCCCGATGCCGATATGGTAGAAGATGCTATTCATTATGCTGCTAACCATGACGTTTTATTAGTTATGGCATCCGGAAATAACGGTACAGACTGCGATAAAAAAATCTACTATCCGCAAGGACTCGACAAAACGGGGAAAAGAATAGATAACTTGATCCGTGTCGGAGCTTCGGACATAAACGGCAACCCCGGATCAATATCCAATTATGGAAAAAACAGTGTAGATATCTTCGCTCCGGGAATGGATATTACATCTTTAGGTGAAAACAACGGATATACTACCTCAAGCGGGACAAGTATAGCAGCTCCCGTAGTAGCAGGTATTGCAGCCATCATCCGAGACTATTTTCCGAAACTGTCAGCCGATCAAGTAAAAGAGATCCTGATAAAGAGTGTAACACCCATGAACTATAAACGGGTAAAAATCCCCGGATTGAATAAAAAAGGAAATGTCGCCACATACGATTCGTTATGTGTCTCCGGAGGAATTGTCAATGCTTTAAATGCCGTAAAAATGGCTCAACAATTGTCTTCAAAAAAGAACAAATAAGATGAAAAAATTATATTTAAAACTGTTTTCTTTCCTGTTTTTAGCAGGTATATTTCCTTTTCACAGTCTATGTCAAGACTATGTAAATTGGAATGTTGCCGAGAAATATACGGCAGATTCTCTGTCGGGACATTATCGCTCCTCTCTTTCAGCAACATGGATTCCTGACACTCACCACTTTTATTATGCCATAGAGAAAAAAGGCATGCGGAGATTCTACCTGGTCGATGCAACAAAAGGAAAAAAGAAATTGCTTTTTGATAACAAACGTTTAGCTGAAGATATTTCCCGGCTGACACAAACGAAATATACGCCTGAAGAATTAAAAATATACCGGTTAGATTTTTATAATAAAGATCTTAGTAAATTCTATATTCGCAAAAATAATAAGAACTTCGAATATGACGTAAACACAGGTAAAATCAAAATCGTTTCCACTGTTCCGGAAGTCAAGAAAAAAAGCACGGGAAGTGGTTTTCCCGCTATTCTCGGGGAAAAATCATGGGAAAAATATTCGAAAGACAATAAATTCTACATATACGGAAGAGATCATAATTTATATCTCTCACATAAAGATACGTTAGAAGATATACAATTGACGACCGATGGCGAACCGTATTTCTCCTATACTTCGAATAGCAGTGAGAAACGAGATACGGCATGTTGCTATACGCTGGCCCGTTGGATAGATGACACACATATTATTTTCGTTTTCAGAGAGGATAAACGGGCAATCAAGACAATGACTTTGGTCAACAGTCTTGCAAATCCCCGCCCGACCACAGACACTTATAAAATGCCGATGCCCGGAGATTCGGGAGTCAGCCAGTATGACATAGCTCTTTTCAATGCAGATACTCAAGAAAAAATTCCGGTTTCCATAGCTAAATATCCCGATCAGAAAGTTGATATAAGCTATTCTTCAACTCCGGGATATGTATTTTTTACCCGGAGAAGTCGTCCTGCCGATTATATCGACTTGTGCAGGCTCGATATTCATACAGGAAAAGTAGAGGAACTGATCTCGGAACATTGCGCCCCACATATGAATATCCAACTTTTCAAATATCACCTCATCAATGACGGAAAAGAAATCATCTGGTGGTCTGAAAGAAACGGGAAAGGGCAATACTTCTTGTATGATAACAACGGAAATCTGAAAAACGCCATTACCCCTCCCGACATGGTTGCCGGGACGATTATGAAACTCGATACGCTGAACCGTACGATCATTGTCGAAGGATATGGCCGGGAAAAAGGGATCAACCCGCATTACCGATTTTTCTATAAAGTCAATTTGGACGGAAAAGGCTTTACGTTACTGACCCCTGGAAACGGAACACACAGCATAGATCTTTCTCCCGATGGGAAATACTTAATAGACAACTATTCGCGCATGGATATGCCGACAGCCAGTCACCTGATAAAAATCGCCTCGCCTAAAAAGAACACGGTACTGGAGGAAAGCGATGACTCGGAACTAAGGGAGTTGGGATGGAAACCACCCGTGTTATTCCAAATAAAAGCGGCAGACGATTCGACCGATCTTTACGGAATCATGTATCTTCCGTTCAACTTAGATACGACCCGTCTTTATCCGATTATAACAAATGTATATCCGGGTCCGCAAGACGACCAGATTCCAAGAGCATTTACGGTCGATGATAATTATAATCAATCTTTAGCTCAACTGGGTTTTGTCGTTATCAACGTAGGATCAAGAGGAAGTTCTCAAATACGAGGACGGGATTTCCATTGTTTCGGATATGGAAATTTAAGAGATTATCCGTTGGCAGATGATAAACATGCGATCGAGACACTTGCCCGCCGTTATCGATTTATCGATCTCGACCGAGTAGGAATTTACGGACATTCAGGAGGAGGATTCCAAACCGTAGCTGCCATGCTCACTTATCCGGACTTTTACAAAGTAGGTATAGCCGCATCCGGAAACCACGATAACAATTTATACATACAGTGGTGGGGTGAAACTTATCACGGAATAAAATCTCATACCGACAGCATAACGGGGAAAACCTTCTTTACCTGCAAAATTCCGACAAATAACGAACTGGCAAAAAATCTGAAAGGCCGGTTAATGCTGATCACCGGAGACATCGATAAAAATGTACATCCGTCGACGACTTTCAGACTGGCCGACGCCTTAATGAAAGCGGATAAACGGTTCGACATGATGGTTATGCCCGGAATGGATCATGGAGTAGGGAATACTTATTATTACAATTTGATCCGCTACTACTTTGTCGAGCATTTATTAAACCCGAAAAAAGAACACATAGATATCATTCATCACAAGTAATTAAAACAAGAAAGTTTTGTATGAAACTCAAGCAAGTAATACTGAAAAGCGTGTATTTATATCCGACAATATTGGCGGTCTTCATGCTGATGATTTCCGGAATAAATGCTTTTGCACAGGACAAGTCCGGCAAAATCAAAATTACCGGAACGGTCTATGATGAAACAAAACAACCGTTAGCGGGGGCTTCTGTACGAGAAGAAAGAACAAGTAACGGAACAATTACCGACCAAGACGGGAATTTTACGATTTATGTAAAAAAAGGAAGTACTATCCGTATCTCTTTCTTAGGGCTCGAATCGAAAGTAATGACGGCAAATATCGCAGGAAAGTTCGATATTATGCTGAAAGACAACACTAAAGAACTGGGTCAAGTAGTTGTGACGGGATACGGGAAAACGACTAAAGACCGGGTCACAGGTTCTGTCGGCATAGTAACCGCCAAAGACTTGAAAGGATCTCCTACCGCCAATATAGACCAGCTTCTTCAAGGGAAACTGGCTGGCGTCAGCGTACAAGCCGTTTCAGGTCGTCCGGGAGAATCTTCCACGATCCGCATACGCGGAACAAGGTCATTGACAAAAGAAAGCGCCGATCCGCTCTGGGTTATAGACGGAGTTCCCTTGCAACGTAATATCCCTAAAATCAACAATAGTCGGTTATCAACAGGAGATTTCAATGACATCTTCACCAGCGGAATCGCAGGAATAGATCCGAATGAAATCGAGTCAATCAGTGTCTTAAAAGATGCTTCGGCCGCCGCAATTTACGGTTCTCAGGCTGCTGCCGGAGTCATTGTCGTAACGACCAAACGCGGGAAAGCAGGAAAAATGCAGATCAATTACTCAGCCAATATGACGTTTGTTACCAAACCTCCCCGCAGCGCAAACCTGATGAACTCTCAAGAAAAATTAGCATGGGAGCAGGAACTTTGGGATGAATTTTCGGCTG
Source organism: Coprobacter fastidiosus (assembly GCF_982245605.1). NCBI lineage: Bacteria > Pseudomonadati > Bacteroidota > Bacteroidia > Bacteroidales > Barnesiellaceae > Coprobacter > Coprobacter fastidiosus. The sequence goes on from NZ_CEVCIF010000033.1 coordinate 5,127, forward strand.
CAGGATACCAACAATACATAAGCGGAGATGAAACCGCCCATTATCCGGTAATCGGAATCGTCGGTATGATACGTTCGGGAAAAGGCGATTTCAAAGGTTGGTCGAAATCCGAACAGGACGCCTATATCTCCCGATTAGGCCAACATACGACTAATTGGTTCGACGAGATATTCCGCACCTCCATTTCGAACAGTCACCATCTCTCGTTCTCCGGCGGATCGGATAAAAGTACATACTACGTATCTGCCGGATATAATCGCAATAACGGTTTGGTAAAGAAAAGTAATTACGATCGTTACAATGTGAGTGCAAAAGTCGATATGAAGCCCAATAAACGGGTTACATTAGGGGTAACTACCGACATTGCCTATCAGATTTCCAGGGGAGCGTCCTTGAACGTCGATCCGTTCAAATACGCCTATTTTGCCAACCCATACGAAATGCCGTATAACAGCGACGGTTCTTATGCCAAAGACCAAACATACTTTACATTAGCAAAATACAATGGCTCCATAAGTTCTCAGATTCCGTCGAATGGCTACAATATTCTGCGAGAGATAGAAAATACTTCGACCGAAGCGAAAAACGTAAATGTGAATGTAAATGTGAATTTAGGTATCTCAATCTTGAAAAATTTGAAATTCGAAGGATTGGGTTCTTACAGCTATACCAGCAATATCTCCGAAAATATCAACGGACAAGACACATACGCCGCATGGACAGACCGTCCGTTCGAAGGAAGCAGTATCTCCTCTACCCGCACTTACGGTTCTATTGCGCAATCCACAGCATTCAACCAGAGTTACAGTCTGCGGGGACAATTTCACTTTTCACAGACATTTGCCAATATACATAACATAAGTCTGCTTGCCGGATCAGAGATCAGACGGCAATATGCCAAAAACATCTACTCCAAAAGATATGGGTACGATACGGTAACCGAAAACTCTTCTACCCCGGTATATCCGAGCGACCAAAAGGTGGATTATAATAAACTTGTTGAATTTGCCGCCCTTATGGATGGTTATTCGGGACAAAGCACCGATGAGGATGCAATGGCGTCATTTTACGCGTCATTAGACTATGTATTGATGAACAAATATGTACTCAGCTATACGATGCGTACCGATGGGTCGAACCGTTTCGGAAGCAAAGAACAGTTCAACCCGACCGGTTCTTTAGGTCTAAGTTGGAATATGGGAGAAGAAAATTTTATGTACCGTCTAAAACCTGTTCTCAGTTCTCTGCAACTCAGAGTATCGGGAGGATATACCGGAAAAGTCAACGCTGCAGCAACGCCCTATATCATAATGACGTATGACAAAAATTTCCGAAAAACCGACGAAACCTATTACCGCATGGGATATATTAAAAATCCCCCCAATCCGAAACTCCGCTGGGAGCGTACGTTCGATATCAGCGGATCGGTAAATGCCGGATTTTTCGATGAACGCATGCAAATAGAAATCGGCGGATACAGAAGTTTAAGTAAAGATGTTATCAGCTCGGTTTATGTTCCATATTCTACCGGGTTCAATTCTCAATCATATAATACTTCCAAAATTCTGAATAAAGGAGTCGAAGTAACCGTATCGGGACAAATCGTCAAAACAAAAGATTTTAAATTGAACGTTTCAATCAACGCCGCATACAATGCCAATAAATTAGTAGAGTACAATTCTCCGTACAGTTCCTACAGTAGCGAACAGGAAGGGTATCCGATCAGCTCCCTCTTCTCAGGTATATGCAACGGCATCGATCCGAAGTTGGGAATATATACCTACAAACTGCGATCCGATACCGACCGTAAAGAGAACAACTACCGAAAAGATTCGGATAATTACCGTTTCTATATCGGAACTTCCAATGCACCTATAAATGGAGGATATTCAATCAATTTCTCTTACAAACAGTTCTCATTGGGAGTAAGCGGAAACTACTCTATCGGCAATAAGATAAATAGCGAGATCTCTTCTCCTGCATACTACAGCGTAGTAGCAGGATCTGTACAAAACAATCCTCAAACATCCCGTAGTGATCTTTACGTAAACCATCTGAATGTTTCGAAAGATGTGGTAAACCGATGGACCGAATCCAACCCGATTACTAACGGATACCCGCGTCTCGTCGATGCATACGGTACGAAGATATCTATCGATGGAAAATTTCTCGAAGACTATACGACAACCCTGTCCTATATCACTAACGGAGCTTTTATCGAGAATATTTCCTATTTCAAGATCAGCAATATCTACCTCAATTACAGTTTCCCTGACGCGCAATGGATGCGGAAAGCTCGTATCACGTCATTCGGACTCACCGCATCGGTCAGCAACGTATGTATATTCAGTAACTACTCGGGAATAGACCCCGAAACACCGGGTGCCGTATATCCCCAAGCAAGGAATTTCACATTAGGACTTAATATCGGATTCTGATAAATTATGACATTATGAAACGACTATTTATAACATGCCTTCTATTCCTAAGCCTCTCTTCTTGTAAGGAATTTCTCGATATTAAACCTCATGAAGAGACTATACCTCAAAGTGCAGAAGAGTTTTCGGCTCTCTTACATACCCATCTCAATGAACTGGACTACGGAGAAGAGTCGGCAATTATTCTGAACAGTAGCCAGATCGCAGCAAACGAATCGGCCTGTGACAACTTGGAAGTCGCGCTCACTCAAACAGGAGGATCTTTATTAAAAAATTACATTGCCGATATCGCTATAACGGAAAGGACTTATTACTCTTATTATGAAATCATACGAGATTGCAATATCATACTCGGAGAGATAAAAGATTCCGAATCGGACATAGCAAAGAACGTATTGGGAACCGCATACGCCATGCGGGGAATTTGTTACTACGAACTGATGCGACTTTATTGCGATGTATATGATCCTCTACAAAAATCGCAATTAGGGCTGCAACTGGTCACGACATTCGACATGGAAGATCGTCCCATCCGTAGCTCTTTAGAAGAGACGATGATACTCATAGAAGAGGACTTGAAAAAAGCGTTGTCCTATAACGTCCAAGAACCGATATGGCGATTCACCACCGATGTCGTAAAAGGATATCTCGCCCGTTTCTATTTCTGGACCCGACAATGGGACAATGCCATTTATTACGCAGGAGAAGTGATAAAAAGTCATCCCTTGGTAGATAGGGAAGGATACAAGGCAATGATGGAAAACGGTTATTCTCTGAAAGGAAACATGCTGATAAAGTCGGAACTGATCTCCTCCTCTAATAGTGAACAGGAAGGAGCAGGCACTTATGAGCCCCTTAATTACAGACCTGTCAGCAAACGGTTTATCGACACATTCAGCGATACGGAAAAAGCCAACGACATACGTTATGAAATGAATTTTTCGAAAAAACGTATCGCTACAAAATTTATTTTCTCAGGCATGCGTAGTGCCGAAATGCTCCTGATTCGGGCAGAAAGTTACTATCACAAAGACAGAGAAGATCTTGCATTGGCGGATATCAATACCTTGAGAGGAAACCGTATATTGAATTATGAACCGCTGACATTATCTACTCTACCTGAACCGACATCCGGAACTGATTATATTACTCAGGATGTAACCGGAGCACCGCTCACCAGACTGATGGCATTGATACTGACCGAACGTCGTAAAGAGTTGTTTCTCGAAAACGACCGTTTTTATGAACTGAAACGAAACGGACGCCCTGAGTTTTGGGTTGCTGTAAACGGACAAAAATATACCAACCAGAAGTTCATGTATAACTTTCCTATCCCGATACGCGACACTAAACTTATTCCCGGTCTGCAACAAAATGGAGGTTATGAAGATTATATAATTAACTAAAAACGAAGTTATGAAACTATTAAATAAACTAATATTCGGAACAACTCTTTTTTTCGTATCAGCTGTTTTTTCAGCATGCGACTCTTACGAGGATGAAGCTCCTCGGGTAGATAACAATAACTCCTATTTTTATTTCCCAAGTACAGAGTTGACCTCATCGGAAAGAGCAGAATACGAAGCAATAAAAAAGGAATATCAAGACAATATCGGAAATTGAGAATATACAAATCTCACTCCAAATAAAATCTTAAACAAATTATAAAAAACGATTTTTCCACTAATCAATTTATAAATCTAAAAAACAGAACAAAATGAAAAAAACAGTGTATGCAATGGCTGCCATTCTGCTTTCTTTAGGATTTGCAGCCTGTTCGGAAGACGATGATGAAAAAGATGTTTTCGATGATGTAACGACAGAATTAACAGACGATGTTATTTACTCGTTCTCATACGACAATGCAACGATGTTCGAAACGGCAACAGTCGAAATTTCTCTTTTGAAAAAAGAAAACTCCACTCAATCTTTTACGGCACCGAAAGATATTACATTCCCGATCGTCGTAGATGAAACATCTACTGCCGTAGAGGGTACGCATTTCGAATTCGATGGAGAAAAAGCACTCACCGTAGCGAAAGGAGCATCAAAAGGTACACTCAAACTGAAACTGTTACAAAAAGAAGAAGGTAAAGATGTCATCGTCCTGAAAATACAGAAACCCCAAAACGATACCGACCGGTTTTTCTTAGGAAATAACGAATCGGTTACAATTAAAATCGCCGGAGAAACAATCGAAGTAATCAAAGGTACATGGAGTAACTGCACATGGGATAATAAAGCATATTATGAAATGATGTACGATATAACCAACTTCCCTCAAGTAGCTACAGAAGACCAAATCACGATTACCGACCAAGGCGTTGAAGTAAATTTGAAAAGCGATCTGAAAAACTACTTTGTCGGTAACAGCAGTCTGCAATATGTAGGAGAGAAAGTTTTCCGTTTTTTAGATGACATAACAATTTCAAGAAATGTCGCTGTATTTATTTTGGATAATATCAACGCCAACTTTTCAGCAACAAGTTCGACAATTAAGGACTCTCGAGTAGGATTTACCGTAGTCAAAGACGAAAACAACGAAGAGGTTCTCGAAATGTTTATTTACTCTTATGAGCCGACGGAATTCCTCGTTGAAGATTATGAGGGTATGAAAGATTTTGCAACAGAAGATGAACCGGCTATGTATTATTATCCGTTGCGTTACCACTTCAAACGGGTACAATAACTATATATACAATTTACAAAAATAGGAAATGCTTTCATCGGCATTTCCTATTTTTTGTATAAACGTTTTTGTTACTTTTGCTGTTGTAACTCTAAAAGCCTATTTGAATTTTACTCAGATCAGGTTTGAGAGTTTCTTTCGAGGAAAAACAGAAAAAAAGACCGGAAGAAAACACAAAGATGACCTGATAATATTTTTTGATTGGAAAATTCAGACAGGCTCTAAAACCTAATTTCAAAAAAATGGAAACAAAGAAATTTAAAACAAACGCCAAATGCAGAGGATGTGTTGCCCAAATAGCAGAATCACTCGATAAAATACTACCTCGCGAACAATGGGATATAGATCTGAACAGTGCAGATAAAATACTGTCCGTAACATCCGATCAATCGGATGCCGTCATCATAAAAGCGGTTAGCGATGCCGGATTTAAAGCCGAAAAAATCGATTAGACCCTATAAAGAAATAACGGAACTATGGGAAACAAACTTGATAATATCGTGTAATGTTCGTTCTTTAACAGAATGAACAACAGATACGATAGCGTACCTACACCTCCCCTTTATATTACAAAATAAAAGCGATTCCGTTATTTCAATATCATTTTATTGCTATTACCGTCCTTTTCTTTAACTTTGCACAAGTTAAACAACTATAATTATGGACGAACAGATAAAGCAAATTGCGATCCGGTTAAAAGGACTGCGCGATGTACTCGACCTGACTACTCAAGACGTGGCTCAGGCTTGTGGCATTTCTGAAGAAAAATACATAGCATTAGAATCGGGAGAACAAGATATTCCCGTAAGTATATTACATCAAATCAGCCTGCATTACGGTATAGACTTATCTGCACTGATGTTCGGTGACGAACCGCGCATGAATGCATACTTTTTAACCCGCAAAGGAAAAGGAGCTGCCGTCGAGAGAACGAAAGCTTATAAATACCAATCTCTGGCAGCCGGATTTATGAACCGGAAAGCCGACCCGTTTATCGTTACCGTAGAACCGGGAAACGAATCAGCCCCCGTACATTTGAACAGCCATCCGGGACAAGAATTCAACCTTGTGATCGAAGGACACATGATGCTGCAAATCGGAGACAAGCAATTGTTCCTTAATGAAGGCGACAGCATTTACTTCGACGCTAACCGTCCTCACGGCATGAAAGCCCTTGATGGTAAACGAGTTCAATTCCTTGCTATAATTATCTAATTAAAGTCCTATTTTTATAATATGTTAGAAAGATTTCTAAAACAAACCTCTTTTTCGTCACAAGAGGATTTTATGCAGAATTTTAAAGTTCTCGTACCTGAGAACTTTAATTTCGGATATGACGTCGTTGACGAATGGGCTCGGATCGCTCCAGAAAAAAAAGCCCTTTGCTGGACAAATGATAAAGGAGAACATATCGATTTTACTTTTGCCGATATAAAAAGAGAAAGTGACAAAACCGCCTCCTATTTCCAATCATTGGGTATAGGACACGGAGACATGGTTATGCTCATTCTGAAGCGAAGATTTGAATTCTGGTTTTCTATCATAGCACTCCACAAATTAGGAGCAGTATGTATTCCGGCGACACACCTCCTTACCGAAAAAGATATTATATATCGCTGTAATGCAGCCGATATAAAAATGATCGTAGCAGTAGGAGAAGATATTGTCACAGGTCATGTAGACCGTTCTTTGGCCGCATCTCCGTCTTTACAGCACTGCGTATCGGTAGGTCCTGTGATTCCGAAAGGCTGGGACGATTTCCATGCCGGTATCGAGGCGGCAGCACCATTCTCTCGCCCGGCATTCGTCAACACAAACGAAGACACCTCTCTCCTTTATTTTACGTCCGGAACTACAGGTAACCCTAAAATGGTAGCACATGATTTCACCTATCCTCTGGGACATATCATTACCGGAAGCTTTTGGCACAATCTGAACGAAAAAAGTCTGCACCTGACCCTGGCCGACACGGGTTGGGGGAAAGCCGTATGGGGGAAATTATACGGGCAATGGATCGCCGGAGCAAATGTATTTGTTTACGATTTCGACAAATTCACGCCTGCAGATGTATTGGGTATGATAGAAAAATACCATATTACTTCATTCTGCGCCCCTCCTACCGTATTCAGATTCTTAATACGAGAAGATCTGAGCAAATTCAATATTTCGTCCCTAAAATATTGTACGATTGCGGGAGAGGCACTGAACCCTAAAGTCTATGAGGAATTTTATCGCATTACCGGCATTAAATTGATGGAAGGTTTCGGACAGACGGAAACGACCCTGACTGTCGCAACATATCCGTGGGTAGAACCTAAACCCGGTTCTATGGGAATACGCAATCCCCAATATGACATCGATTTGCTGACGAACGACGGACGATGGGCAGAAGAGGGAGAACAGGGACAAATCGTAATCCGTACCGATAAAGGGAAACCGCTGGGACTCTTCAAAGAGTATTATCGTGACCCCGAAAAAACAAAAGAAGCTTATCATGACAACATCTACTATACCGGAGATGTTGCTTGGAGAGATGAGGACGGATACTATTGGTTCGTAGGACGTGCCGACGATGTAATTAAATCATCGGGCTATCGTATCGGTCCGTTCGAAGTAGAAAGCGCTTTAATGACTCATCCGGCAGTCGTAGAATGTGCAATCACGGGAGTTCCCGATGAAATACGCGGACAAGTAGTCAAGGCAACCATCGTTTTGGCAAAAGATTACAAAGAACGTGCCGGAGAAGCGCTCATCAAAGAAATACAAGATCACGTAAAACATGTTACAGCTCCTTACAAATATCCGCGAATCGTAGAATTTGTAGAGGAATTACCGAAAACGATCAGTGGAAAAATCCGACGGGTAGAGATACGGGATAAAGACCATAAATAAAATATACATATATGTTAAGCAACGATTGGTTTGCCGGAGAATCGGAATCGGATAAAGGAAGGATCATCACCCGGGGACGTATGTTTGCCGAAAACGGCAACACCTCCGGGTTATTCCGTACCCGGGTAGAAATACAATGGAAATACAAAGGGGAAACAGACGGTATGCCGTCTGCCGATGAAACCGAAGTGATAGACCGGATCATGAATTTGCTTACAGAAGCACTCGAAAGATCGAAGATCGCAATTCTAACGGCTATTCATATCGGCGGCAAGCAAGCTTTATATGTTTATTATACACAAGAATTACAAGCCCTTTCGGGAAAAGTAAACGAGCTATTAGGAAAACTTCCGTCCTTACCTATACAAATAGGTGCAACCGGAGACCCTGATTGGACAGACTATAAACAAATGCTTAAGAAATTCGGAATCAATCATTAAATAACTATTCTTTTTATGTTTCAATATAAACGAATAGCGGTAAAAATAGGTAGTAATGTACTGACACGGAAAGACGGTACTCTCGATATTACCCGAATGTCGGCTTTGGTAGATCAAATAGCCGAGCTGCATAAAGCCGGAATGGAAATCGTTCTTATCTCATCCGGAGCTGTCGCCTCGGGACGCAGCGAACTGAAACAACATCGAAAATTGGATGCGGTTTCGGCCCGACAATTATTTTCGGCCGTAGGTCAGGCTAAACTGATAAACCGTTATTTCGAACTTTTCCGCGAGCATGGAATTGCTTGCGGCCAAGTGTTGACGATGAAAGAGAATTTTGCGACCCGACAACACTATCTCAATCAAAGACACTGTATGGAAGTCATGATCGAAAACGGAGTTATTCCTATCGTGAACGAAAATGATACGATCTCGGTAACCGAACTGATGTTTACGGATAATGACGAACTTTCCGGTCTGATCGCATCGATGATGAATATGGAAGCCTTGATTATACTCAGTAACATCGATGGCATCTACAACGGTAATCCCGAAAATCCTCAAAGCCGGGTCATTACGGAAATCACAGGCAACAGACAGAATTTGTCCGAATATATACAGACAAAAAAATCTTTTTTCGGAAGAGGGGGAATGCTGACGAAATGCAATATAGCAAGAAAAGTCGCGGACGAAGGAATTATGGTTATTATCGCTAACGGCAAAAAAGAGAATATCCTTCCTGACGTATTGCGAAAAAACAGCAATACGGTATGTACCCGGTTCTTACCGGCAGAGAAGCCTGCATCCAGCATAAAAAAATGGATCGCTCACTCCGAAGGCTTTGCAAAGGGAGAAATACACATCAACGCATGCGCACAAGAGACATTGATGTCCCATCAGGCCGCAAGTCTATTGCCGATAGGCGTAACCCGGATCGAAGGAGATTTCGAAAAAGATGATATCGTACGAATTTTTGATCATGAAGGGAATCAAATAGGAGTAGGACGTATCGGATATAACAGCGAAAAAGCTCGTTCTCTCATCGGGAAACAGGGCGCTCGTCCCCTTATTCATTATGATTATTTATATTTAGATTAATCTTCAAACGGTATATTCATGAAATAACTTCAAAAACCTATCTATATTTTGCTTTAAAATAATATCACTATTTATCACTCATAACTACACACACATGAAAAAATTTTTGAAGTATTATCTGCTAATATCGGCAGTATGTTTTTGGCACATAGACAGCCATGCCGAAACGAAGGATTTAAGTCCTCAACAATACTATGAACAAATGCAACGGAAACTGGCTACAGGCTGGAATACTTGGGATACCCGCAGTGCCCTTACGCATGTGCTGCTCCCTTACGGTGCAGCTATCGACCTACACGTAATCGACGGGAAAGGGATACGAAAAAATTCCTTTACCATAGGAAGCGGCCTGTTACATGCCGGACCACATACTTATGACGGAAAATATACCGATATAAGTCTTCGATGGAACGATCAAAAATTACGGATCGAGAGTTCTGCCGATTCTTTAGAGAACATTATTCGAATTACTCCTTTAGAAGGAAATAATCCGGAAGGGAAAATCATCGTGGTCTTAAAAGGCGTGTGGCAACGCGATGTAAAAATACAAGTTAACGGTCAACAATTTCAATTCCGCCCCGGCAACCTAAAACAAGAAATCAAAGGTCAAGCGTACGGAAAATGGATAAAAAGCGAACGGAACGAGATCACATTCTCTACACAAGAACCGGTTACCATTTGTTGCGGCTCAGATATAGAACCGGTAAAAGCCCAAAACAAATTACGTGAATCCGCCAATCGTTTCGTAAATAACAACAAGAAACAGTACGGAGACGATTATGAGGTATATAACGCCATGCAGAATGTCCTTTCCTGGGACAATATATACGACCCGACCATCCGCAAAGTTATTACCCCTGTCAGCCGGGACTGGAATATAAACTGGAGTTCTAACCCCAACTACGGAGGATTCGTACTTTTCTGTTGGGACTCTTATTTTGCCGCTATGATGTTTTCGGCTGGGAATCGGGAACTTGCTTACGCCAATGCAGTCGAAATAACCAAATCGATTACGGAATCGGGCTTCGTTCCTAATTTCTATTCAGGAAATGATTATAAGTCGAGAGACCGCTCCCAACCCCCTGTAGGATCATTAGCTGTATGGAGTCTATATAAGAAATACGGAGACAAATGGCTGTTAGAATTACTTTATCCCGATCTTATCAGATGGAACCGATGGTGGGATAAGAACCGAAATATCGACGGATTATTATGTTGGGGATCTTCGCCCTATCCTCGGGTAACCTATCGCAATCATGAATACGGCAGCGTCAACAACCATTACGGAGGTTGTTTGGAATCGGGACTGGATAACTCCCACATGTTCGACAATGTACCGTTCGATACCGAACGACACATGCTTCTACAAAACGATGTCGGGCTATCGAGCCTTTATATTATGGATTGCAAATTATTGGCACTTATCGCTCAAGAGTTAGGATATAAAAAAGATGTAAAAGAACTCAGAAAACGAGCAAAACAATACAGCATCGAATTACAAAAATTGTGGGATGAAGAAGAAGGTCTTTACTACAATCGAAGAACCGATACAAGAAAAAAGAATCCACGTATATCTCCGACCAACTTTTATCCTATGTTGGCAAATATTCCCAGCCAAACTCAAGCTGAACGTATGGTAAAAGAACATTTGATGAATCCCCAGGAATTCTGGGGAGAATGGGTTATTCCCGCTACTCCCCGCAACGATCCGGCTTTCAAAGACAATGATTACTGGAGAGGCCGCATCTGGGCTCCTCTCAATTTTCTCGTATATATGGGATTACAAAATTACGACTTACCTGAAGTACGCAAAGCTGTCGCTCAAAAATCGAAAGCGTTGTTATTGAAGGAATGGCTTAAAGACGGATCGGTGTATGAAAATTACGACTCGGTTTTAGGGGAAGGTCCGCATAGACGCAGCGACCGTTTCTACCATTGGGGAGCACTGCTGAGCTATATAGCATTAATCGAAGACGGATATATCACCCCAATAAAAATAAATGATTAGAGAAACCGGTTATCACAAATACGAAAATAGAGCAGGCAAAGACAACTTTTTCCCTGCTTTATTTTTTATCTGCAATATTTTTCACATATTTATACCTTACAAGAAAAAATACTATTTATTATAAATATACTAAAGTACACCTCATATATATTCAAAAACAATTTGTATCTATCTAAAGCAGCTTTATTACCATAACAGATCCTATCCTTTGAAAAATGGTTCAATGGTACAGTATATATATGATTTCTACGGTCGATGTATATGCAATTCTTATTGCATCTTTCAATAAAAAAATATTCCGGTAAAATTTTTTCTTAATAAAACGGGGATCACAAACAGAAAAAATGGAAAGAAGACTTTTATATTTTAAATCTTTATCTGAGGCCATTAAAAGTATTATAAAAACCACACCCTGATTGGTTATCAATCAGGGTGTGGTTTTTATAATAAACATTCACACAAAAGCGAATTATTCAAAGAACTTATTTCTCCTTTACTACCGTCTTTTTCGTTGTAGATTTAGTTTTATTTTCTCCGGCTACAGCTTTTTCTGCTTTCACCCGAGCAATCTTTTCCGCCTTTGCAGACTTTAATTCTTTACGCAGTAACTCTATCTCGGACGCCTGATTACGAATAGTAGTAATCAAAGAGTTCAATTCTTCATTTTCAATCGAATCAGGATATTGAGCTTTTACCCGCACGATAAAATCGCTCAAGACATTCATATAGTTGGTAAACGCTTCATAAGGCGAATCATAAGGGCTATAATGACTATGTACCGCACCATCGGAAAAATGCTTAGTACACATATAATAAAAATGGTCGCTCGCCTGCAAATAATTCCAATCTTGTTTTAACCGACGGTCATTACACAGCCGCACCCGTTCAGCCATAGAATACAACTTTTCGAAAGCTTCGTTCTGAAGCAAATTCCCTAACCAAGCGCTGGTATCCCGTTCCTCATCAGCCCAAGATATGGGATAAGTAACAGATAAAGAATCTACAGGTTTCAACTTAGAAATAATCTCAGTAGGAGTAGAAAATGAGATACCTTTCTCTTCGGCAAAACGGGGAAGAGCCTTCATAAACTCAAAAATACCGGTTTCCCGGGGTTGCAGTTCTCCTAATGTTTCATAATTCATAAACAGATTTATAATCTGTTCTGTTTCAGGAAGAGCTGTAATCCAGTTTATAAACTTATCGGCAGTCAACGGATATTCATTCCACTCATAGTTCGAAAATCGAAAAGAAATATCATCGCTCAATTTAGAATTTTTAAGAAGCAGCTTCAGTTTCGGGGCAGCAGCCGAACTGTACAAATAATTCGGGCTTTTCCATCCTAAAATATGCTTAGCTCCCTCCGTAATACACCCTTTAAATCCCATAGATGCAACCATCCCGGCTATTTCATCGGAATAGATCAACTCGGTATTGCGAAATACTTTAGGCCGTTGACCGAACAACATTTCGATTTTATCATCGTGCATTTTGACCTGATCGACAAATTCTTCCGGATCTTTAAGGGAAGCCAAAGAGTGTGCATACGTTTCGGAAAGGAACTCTACGCATCCTGTCTTTGCCAAGTCCCTCATACTATCTATAAATTCCGGTACATAAATCTCGAACTGTTCCAATGCAACTCCCGAAATCGAAAACGCAACTTTAAATTTCCCGTTCGAGTTCTTGATCATCTCCAGTAAAGTATAGTTTGCAGGAATATAAGAACGGTGAGCTATACGGCTCATTATTTCTTCATTATTAAAATCGTCGTAGTAATAATGATCGTTGCCTATATCAAAGAAACGATAACGTTTCAGACGGAACGGCTGATGAATTTGAAAATAAAAACAGATGGTTTTCATATCATGTTATTTTTTATTTCTGATTAATTAAAATATAAAGCTTGTCTATCGGTGAATTACTTTATTATAAATATCAATTACTTTTTGACCGGCATATACCCATTTGATCTCATCGACCTCTTTTTTCCCCTCAATCTTTAATTGCTGGTACATTGCAGGATAGGTAATTATCGAGTAAATGGCATCTGCCATCGCATCAATATCCCAATAATCGGTCTTTATTGCATTCGTCAAAATTTCTGCACATCCCGACTGCTTCGAGATAATAGAGGGAACTCCCACCTGCATGGCTTCAAGAGGAGATATTCCGAACGGTTCAGAGACAGAAGGCATTACATAAACATCGCTCGCTTTCAACATTTCATAAACCTGCTTTCCTTTAAGGAAACCTGTAAAATGAAAATGATCCGAAATATTGCGTTGAGCGGCGAGGCGTATCATCTTATTCATCATATCCCCGCTTCCCGCCATAACGAAACGTACATTATTATTTTTCCGCAATACCTGAGCCGCAGCCTCTACAAAATATTCAGGACCTTTCTGCATCGTAATGCGCCCTAAGAACGTTACGACTTTTTCTTTTGTATTGCGAGGTATATTAATAGCCTTGATTTCCTCACTCAACGGCTCGACGGCATTATGAACGGTTGTTACCTTGGCCGGATCGATATTATATTTTTCAATAACCGTCTTACGTGTCAAATTACTTACGGTGATAATATGATCTGCCTGATTCATACCATCCTTTTCTATGGCATAGACCGTAGGATTTACATTTCCCCGACTACGATCGAAATCTGTCGCATGTACATGTATCACCAACGGCTTTCCGGTCACTTGTTTAGCATGAATCCCTGCCGGATAAGTAAGCCAGTCATGAGAATGAATCACATCACAAGGATAGGTTCTGGCAATCACTCCGGCAACAATAGAATAATTATTGATTTCTTCCAACAGGTTATCAGGATATCGACCCGAAAATTCTATACATCCCAAATCATTAAGATGCATATAATTGAAATCTGCATAAATATGATCCCTCAGATTAAAATATTCTTGAGGATCCATATATCGTCCTAACCGATCTCGTACTTGTTCCCAAGAAACATCACGCCAAGCAATCGGCGTATTACATGCTCCTATAATATGGGCAAAACTTTTATCTTCATCTCCCCACGGCTTGGGTATAACAAACGTGATATCCATATTTCCGCATTCAGACATACCTTTTGTAAGTCCATAGCTGGCAGTTCCCAAGCCTCCGAGAATATGCGGTGGAAATTCCCACCCGAACATGAGTGCTTTCATACAACTTCGGTTTTAAAAATGGTTGTATTTCTTTAATAAACTCAATACTCTCAATATCTCTCCTACATTCGCCGCAAAACTGATAGCCCCACGTCCCATGTAAGGAGGATTTCCGTCAAATAACTCGGAAATCGTTCCGATACAATTATTAGACATCTCCTCTTCATAACCGATCAACATCCGTTCCAAAAATGAAACTCCGCTCAACCCGAATATCTTGAGATACGCCTCTGCATAAGCTCCCATCAACCATGGTCGGGCCGGACCTTGATAATAAGCATTCTCCCGTTCTGCTTCATTCCCCAAATAAGTAGGAGAATATCCATGACTTTTAGGGCTTAATGTACGAATACCTTTCGGAGTCAACAGTTCTCGGGTAACTACATCCAACGCTTTTTTCCGTTCTTTTTTATCTAATGGAGAGTAATCGAGCGAAAGAGCGAACAGCATGTTGGGACGAACACTCCAATCTGCAAAATTTCCATCGACATAATCGAACAAATACCCATAATCATTTAAAAACATATCTTTAAATGACAAAGCGAGCTTATCACCCAAAGCATTCAACCGATCCACAATAACCCTCTGTTCCGGCTTATCCGCAATCAATGAGGCTGAAAAACGTAGTATATTATACCACAATGCATTAAATTCGACCAAATAACCGCTACGCGGTATAATAGGTTTTCCATAGGCTACCGCATCCATCCATGAAATAGGAACGTCATGTCCATTACTGTATAATAATCCGTTTTCATGCAAAAAAAGATTCGGATGCTTGCTTTTGATTATATAATCGACAATTTCGGTAATTAAAGTTCCGTATTTTGCCGTACAATGTTCAAGAGATGTTTCCTTGGCATATTGTTGCAATGACCATACTGCCCATAAAAGAATATCGGGATAGTCTATTCCTTGAATTACTTCACTCCGAACACCTTTCTCCATAAAGGCTTTTAACGCCCGCATCGCAGTATGCATGATAGAGTCGAATGTTTCTACATCCCCTACAGCCAATGTACATCCGGGAAGAGCGATAAACAGATCTCTAGCCCGAACACCAAACCAAGGATAACCCGCCAACAGATAATTATCTTTTTGTTTTTTCAGATAAAATTGTTGTGCAGAATTTTTCAGGCAATTAAAGAAACTGTTACGATAAGTCCGTAACTTCATTTCCTTATTATACATCATGCTCAAAGATCGAGGTTTTATCTCTCCTACTCCAGCGGAAAATATAATACTTTCGCCTTTCTTTATAGGTAATTCGAAATATCCGGGAACATACAGATCTTCTTTATAGTCATATCCTCGTTCCTGATCTTTAACATATTCAATGCCCTTATTCCAATATGGATCACTGACGAAACTAACCTCTTTATTGAACTGTAAATACAATGCCGGATACCCTTCATAAAGACAAAAGCTAACACCATTCAAAGCCTGTTCATAATGACGGTTGATCCTGTCATTTTCAATACAAAGAGCATTCGCATTTCTAAAAGCAAGAAAAGGACGGAACTGTAACGTCGTTTCAGAATGGGCATCTAACAATGTGTATTTAATCAAAATCCGGTTTTCATGCGAAATAAAAACTTTTTCCTTACTTAAAATTACACCCCCCACCCGATATACAGTTTTGGGAACTGATTCACAATCGAACTCACGGATATATTTATGTCCGTTAGGGCTGAAACAATCTCCCTGATATTTATGTAAACCTAAATTAAAAGGAGCACCGTGTTGTATCACGGTTTCATCGAATGATGATAAAAGAACATGAGAGTCATTATCCATCTCCGGAATAGGAATTACCAATAATCCGTGTTGTTTTCGAGTGTTACAATCAACAATCGTCGTACAATGATAAGCTCCCGATTTGTTTGTACGTAACATCTCTTTAGGAAGAGACTGTTCCAAGTTAATCATCAAACTTTTGTCAAACTTCAGATAACTCATATTTATTGTTAATTAAAAAAATCGGTTAACGGTCAAATCTTGTGCTTTAATACTTGATATTAGTTTTCACGAATATAAAAATTGTTATCAGAAAAGCCAAACATTTAATCAATTTATTTAGTAAAAAGACGTCTTTCTCAATAAAAATTTTCAACTTAAAAAAGAAAAAGAAATTTTCGTTGTCATTTTCTTTTTTTATTTTTATCTTTAAACAAATTTGTATTTTAAATGTGATCTATACCCGGGCTATAGCTAAAAAGCAAGATTGCAAAGTAATCACTATCATCAGCCATATTCTTTGAGAATGATCTGCATTCATATTCAGAAAAGCATACTGTAAAGCTCCATGATTGCACGCAGAAATACAATCTCCACAGTAAGAACAATTTATTCCCGGTTTGCCGGTTTTTATTTGCGCTTTCGATAATGCCCCATAACGACACCTACAGATACAAGCCCCACACAAAGTGCAAGCTTCTTTATTTATCTTGAAACGAAAAGGAGAAATATATTTTCCTAAAGATACCAAAGCACCGACCGGACAATAGCCAGAACAGTGCACCATCATATGTCTTTTATAGGAGAGGATCATAACAAAAAAACCTGTAATACCGAATAAAACAACTATTCCGGATATCGCCACATACGATAATCCACTCCATTTGGCAACCAAAGCCACAATAACAGTCAATACCAATATAGTATATCGTGCCGGCAGAAGAAATTTATAAGGTTTTGGGGGTAATGATAAATGTCCTGCAGCCATATTATCTAATGCACCGAAATAACAAAGATGACTGCACCATGCCGGTCCTGACAACAAGATAGTAAGAATAAGTAAAAGAGGCATAAACCCAAATTCCCAACGATAAACAGCCCCTCCGATTATCATCATCGGGATAGGAAAATGCAACTCTCCGGACAAAAGAAATATAGAGTCGCACATAATCCCCAACAAAAGTTGCCCGAAAAAAGAAAAAGAGAATATCAGCCAACTATATCTTCTCCAACGAGCTCTCAAACGAATATCCTGCATTTTCCAGCATAACAAAAAAGCATAAGCCGCAGCCAATACTACTTGTAGCCAACATCCGCCCCTAAAAAACCTTTCACCTAAAAATAGACCTGGAACTTTTACTGCGACAACCGATAACAAGAATAAAGTCGATAACGCAGGAACAAATGCCGTAAATAACCGTATATGGGAAAAAGATACGGTCATGAGTTATAAAAGAGTGGATAATAGTTTGGTGAGATTGTCGATAAACATTCTTACAGAAATAGCCAATAGAATAATCCCAAAGAATTTTCGAAGTACATAAACACCTCCCTTACCCAACAACTTCTCGATAATATTGACTCGCTTTATTACAATATAAATTATTAAAATATTAAGGACCAATGCTATTATTATATCAAGCAAGCTATACAACGCCCGCAAAGAAAGCAATGTCGTAAAAGAACCTGCCCCGGCAATCAACGGAAAAACAATCGGAACTATTGTCGCAGAACCAGCAGGCCCGTCCATCTTAAAAATCTCCACGCCAAAAATCATCTCTATAGCCATTACGAAAATCACTAACGAACCGGCAATGGCAAAGGAAGATATATCTACATGAAAAAGTTGTAACATCATGTTTCCCATAAAAAGAAAAACAATAAAAGAAAATAAAGAATAAAATGCAGCCTTGCCTGCATTAATTTCATTCCCTTTTTCTTTTAAATCGATAATAATAGGAACCAGCCCCGTTATATCAATCACAGCAAATAAAACGACAAAGGCACTGATTACCTCCTGAATGTCAAAATGCAATAGATTATCCATAGGTTTAAGTTTTTACAGGAGCAAAGTTAACAAAAAAAAAATAAATCAATAGTTTCTAAACAATTGTATCGATTTTATGTTTACAAATTGAAGGTTAGATTTTTATTTATACTTTTGAATAAACAAAATATGGATTCGATGGACAGCATGTATGACGTTTTGCTGCAACTTCCGTTATTTCAGGGAGTCAGCAGAGCAAAAATTTCAGAGCTTATCGAGAAAACAAAATTTCATTTTCTCAAATATAAATCGGGAGAACAAATCGTATCAAAGGGAGAAGAGTGTACACACTTGAAATTCCTGATATCCGGATGCGTACGTTCAGAAATGGTCAACAAAAGCGGAAAGATTCGTGTTTCGGAAGTCCTTTGCGCTCCGAACGTATTGTCGCCCAATCACCTATTCGGCAGGAATACAAATTATCCATCCGATCTCTATGCTGTAGAAGAGACAGGAATCATGCAAATCGATAAGCAAACATTTATCCGCATCATGCAGGATGAATCGATTATCCTTATAAACCTGTTGAACATCATATCGAGGCGTTCCCAGAAAAGTGTCGAAACATTTCTCGCACTTTCTTCCGGAAATGTAAAAGAACGCTTGGCATTTTGGGTACTCTGCTTTACACAGCGCAAGTCGATAGACGTAAGGGTAATATGCAAACAAAAAGATTTGTACACATTTTTCGGAGTACAACGTTCTGTTTTTATGAATGCACTAAACGAATTGAAAGAAGACGGCATCATCGATTACTCGACTCGTGAGATTACTATCCTCGACCGGGAAAAACTTAAAGCCATTCTTACCACAGATGATGACGATTAAATAAAAAACTTACAAAACATAAAGAAGCCGGAATTAGTTCTTTCTACTCCGGCTTCTTTATGTTTATTTACTGTCTAAAAAATAAAAAAGGTATTGCCCGTTCTTCAAGAAGCAATACCTTTTATCTATTCAAAGAAAATATATAAAAAGCTAAAGTCAGTCGTCACTTCGTGATCCTAAAAACAAAAGAATATAATATACCAATGTAGCCAATGAACTAAGAGCCGCCACTACATATGTATATGCTGCCCATTTAAGAGCATCTTTGGCTTTATCATGTGTACTTACATTTGTTATCCCTGCTCTGTCAAGCCAAGCTAAAGCTCTTGCACTCGCATTTATTTCTACCGGAAGCGTCACAAAACTGAACAATGTAGTCAATGCGAACAAGATAATCCCGAAAAGCATAAGCTGCGGAAAACTCTGCAACAATATAATACCCGCCAACAGCACCCATTGTACCCAATGCGACGCAAAACTCACAATAGGAACTAATTTGGATCTCATATTCAAAAACGCATAAGCAGTAGCATGTTGCACGGCATGTCCGCACTCATGAGCCGCTACTGCAGCAGCAGCAACACTATTACCATGATAAACCTCATGGCTTAAATTTACCGTATGATTCTCCGGATTATAGTGATCTGTCAATTTCCCGTCAACAGAAGTAACGGTAACATTATAAATACCGTTATCATGCAACATCTTTTCGGCTATATCTTTTCCTGTCAGACCATTTGGAATAGGTACTTTAGAATAGTTTTCGAATTTGTTTTGCAATGTCTTTTGCACTCCGAAACTAATCAAAGCAAAGACAATGAAAATAACATAAATCATAAATTTCTCTTTTATTGTTTGAGACAAATATACTACAAAAAGAGGATTTCAAATGTTAAACAAAACGGGAGGTATAAATAAATAGAGTTAAAACGATTTATACTCGAACAACAAGATATCTTTTATCTTTTTCAAAAACAAACAGCAATAGATATTTTCCCACGAATAAGAATAAAGATTTATATATTTGTAAATAAATAAGATTATAAACAGATAATCATGAAAGAACGCATCAAATCATTTTCCCGACAAATATCCGGCACTATAAAAAACAATACGGCAGAGATAACAATCTCGATTCTCTGTTTTGTATCTGCATCTCTCATTCGGGAAAATGTAATTACGACAAACAAATTGTATCCTTTTGTTTTTCCTCTGTTCTTTGTCCTTTCTTATCTTTTAAATAAATGGTTTTCACAAGGGACATGGAGAATCTTATATTATATCTCGCCATTATTGGTATTTCCTTTTTTCTGTATAGATGTTTCTGATTGGGTTTTCTCCATAGAATATTCCGTTGCACTTACCATCGCAGCTCTTATGCTCCTCATCCGAAACTGGATTTCCGACAATAAATCTTTTACGTTCCAGGCAACTTGCTATTTTACCCATCTGCTTCAAGCGGCTCTCCTAAGCGGATGCGCATACTTCTTATTAATCGGCATTTATTACTCCGTCACTTACATCTTCAATATATTTCCCCAAAGCGAGTATAACGTTTCTTCCTATTTATCTATGATATGTTTCATTATAGGAATGCCCTGCCTATTTTTAACATTCAATAACCGACAAGAAACCTTATCGACTCAAGAAAAAAAAATCTGCTCTGGAAATACTTACAAATTATATACTATCTCCTGCGATACTCATATACACGATCATACTATACATATATTTTACGACTATTTTCTTTTCGTGGAGCTTACCTAAAGGCGGAATTGCATATATGGTATTCGCTTTTACGCTAATTACGGTATTGGCAAAGGCCCTGCAACCATTTTTACACAAACAAATATACAACTGGTATTACAGACATTACAGTCTGATCTCTATCCCAGCCCAGCTCATGTTTTGGATAGGAGTACTATATCGGGTTCAACAATACGGATTTACGACAGCACGAGTTTATCTGGTTATCTGTGGATCTATTATGTCGATAACACTACTTTTATTCTTATCAAGCAAAACCGGCCGGTACTTATACGTTGCAGCTCTGTCTATCATAGTACTCGCAAGTTTCACTTATATTCCGGGAATAACAGCTAAAAACATCGGTATAGAATCCCAACAGAAGAGAGTAAGTGTTTTATCTCGGAATTTAGACCTTTTAGGAGAAAATGGAAAATTAAAAAATATATCGGAAACAAATAGCGACAGTCTGCTGTACGACCCGCAATACACACAACTATACGAAGCTTTTTTATACGTACAACACGAAAAAGGAAAAGATTTCGTACAGAAAAAATACGGTACGAATTTACTTCCTGAACCACAAGAAAGATATAAGGACTCTGCCTATGATTTCGTTTCATTGCCTCTACTCGATGGAAAAACAAAAAAAATAGATATCAGTATGTATCGATCTCTGTACCCGATAAATCTAAGTGACAGTTGCGAAGATATCAGCGTCGATACTTCCGGGAAAAAATTACTGATCAAAGACAAAAATGACGTTTTACTAAATATCAGTTTCGAGGAATTGCAAACATCGTTACTTCAAAAATCAGGACTTACAAAAAATTCCACAAAAAAGAGATTCTTACAGCAAGAAAATATACTCACAAATTACGAAACTAATTCTTTATACATATCTTTCGGACGAATAATATTCGATATGAAAACTGATCTGACAATAAGCGACCTGCAAATAGATTATATTCTCCGAAAATAGAATATAACCACTCTTAAAGCCTGTCTAAACTTTTTTCGGATAACATTTGAGAGAAATCCACATGAATAGTAAGTTTCCCTCTTAAAAGGAAACTGTACCAATAACCGACAACATCGTTACAAAGTGGAAGAAATTCCTCAAAAAATTTATTGCTCGAAAACAAAATAATTACAATATTCTCTCCAAAACCCATTCATTTATCAAAAACGAACATAAAACATTCATTTAAATATCAATTTGTCATAATAATATTTATCAATAAAACAATATGAGTATATTATTGGCATATCATTATACATCTTATTATTTTTGAAGTGTTCTATGGTTAATACAGGAAGCGTCATCCGGGAATATCAAATACAATGTAAAAGATATAACATACATCCCCCATATATCTTTCACTTGTCAAGATACCGGATCTCGCTTATTTTCCCTACAAAAGGCCATATAATTAACATTATAGGAGGCCAATGATAACCTCCGCATAGAGGCGTCTATGCCTCAAAATCCTTTCTGCATAAAAAACGCTTCCGATAAGAGATTACCGGAAGCGTTTATTTTATAAAGTATTATTTTCAGTATCAAAAGCCGAATAGCCCATGGCTATACTCAAATATTTGATCATATATTCCGCTGATCAAACCGATCACAACAATACCCAATACGCAAAGTGATATACTCAAACGAGAAGCATTATCGGAACGGAAATTCTCAACTACACATTCATCTTGTTTGATAAACATGGCCTTAACCACCAATAAATAATAGTATAATGAAATAACCGTATTAATAAGAGCTATCAATACAAGAATATAAAAACCTTGTTCGGCTGCGGCATAAAAGATAAAGAACTTGCTGAAAAAACCGGCAAAAGGAGGAATACCAGCTAATGAGAACATAGCCAGCATCATCGCAATACTTAGTTTAGGATTAGTCTTATAAAGGCCATTATAATCATCCATATTTACTTTTCCCGTCCGATTTTCAATAACCGATATCACTCCGAAAGCAGCAAGATTGGAGAAGATATAGACCAATACATAATAACTCAGCGATGTTAAGCCTAAACCTGTATTCGATATAACGCCCAACATAATATAACCGGCTTGCGAAATAGAAGAAAAAGCAAGAAATCTTTTCAGATTTTGTTGACGAATCGCAAACAAGTTACCTATTGTAATCGTGAGAATAATCAATGCATATAAAATACCCTGCCAAATACATTCGACAGAACCAAATACTTTATACAATATCATCATAAAGGTAAAAGCTGCAGCTCCCTTAGAGATAACAGACAGATAAGCAGTTACCGAAGTCGGCGCTCCTTG
Source organism: Coprobacter fastidiosus (assembly GCF_982245605.1). Taxonomy (NCBI): domain Bacteria; kingdom Pseudomonadati; phylum Bacteroidota; class Bacteroidia; order Bacteroidales; family Barnesiellaceae; genus Coprobacter; species Coprobacter fastidiosus. The sequence continues at coordinate 28,530 of NZ_CEVCIF010000033.1, forward strand.
ATAAACATCTGCCGTCCATAAATGGAAAGGAACTAAAGACAGCTTGAATCCCAATCCGGCAATAAAAAAGACTAACCCTACGATGAGCAAAGGCGACACACCGAGCATATAACTCAAATCATCAAAATAAAGAGTCCCCCCTATTCCATACAAATAAGAAATACCCAATAGCATCAAAGCGGATGAAAATACGGCAATAAATACATATTTAGCGGCGGCTTCATGAGAATCATGTTTGTATTTTTCCATAGCGACCAAAGCAGTGATAGGCAAAGAAGCTGTTTCGAGTCCGAGAAAAAACAATAAAAAGTTTCCCGAAGAAGTCATTAAATACATACCCAAAAGCGTAATAAGCGTCAACACATAATATTCTCCGCGACGAATTATCACATCTTCGTTTTTAATCCAAGACGAAGCCTGTATCAAAACGAGTAATGTTCCGATATTGAGTATGGTCTTAATTACCGATGTAGCCGGTCCCGACTGATACATGCCACCGAAAAGAGACACTTGTTCTCCCGGAACAATCGTAAATATTGTATGCGCTAATAATAAAACACAAGCTGTCGCAGAAAAGCATTTCAAGCTTTTAACCGACCCGAATGTATCATATAAAAACAGGAGTACGATAACTACCAATAATGATAGCTCATCCCGCATTCCTAAAAAATTTGAATAATCCATACTCTTTCTATTAGATATATTGTAAAATGCGTTGACTAATTACTTCCATACTATTGCTGATCATATTAGATACCCAAGAAGGAGCGATACCTAAAGCAGCAACCGAAACGATCAAAGATATTGCCGAAAGCCGTTCGAACCAAGTTGCATCGGTAAGAGACAAATGATGTTCATTCTCGACTTTACCATAAAGCAGTTTTCCTACTACTCGAAGGATATATACAGCCGTAATTACAATGGAGGTACAAGCAATGATAGTAAAGGCTCTATGGAAAGTATCCGTCCATTGGAAAGCTCCGACAAATACTGTCATTTCTGCAACAAAACCACTTAATCCCGGAAGTCCTAAAGAAGCAAAACCGGCAATTACATAACAAGTCGAAAGGAATGGCATAATTTTCATAAGACCGCCCATCTCCCGAATATCCCGAGTATGCGTACGACCGTAAATCATACCGATCAACGCAAAGAAAAGGGCCGTCATCAAACCATGAGACAACATTTGCAATACAGCTCCGGTCATAGCTGTAGTATTCCACATTAGCAATGCAAACAGCACCAAACCGCAGTGACTTACAGAAGAATATGCATTGATATATTTCAAGTCTTTTTGTACACAAGCACTAAATGCTCCGTAAACAACACTGATACCGGTTAATATCAAAAATATCCAAGAAAGTTCTTGTGTTGCCTGAGGCATCAAGTACATCGCTACCCTAAAACATCCGTATCCTCCAAGCTTCATCAACACACCGGCATGCAACATAGAAACCGCCGTCGGAGCAGAAGCATGACCATCAGGTGACCATGTATGGAACGGAAACATCGCTCCTAACACTCCGAAACCGATAAATGTCAAAGGGAAGAAAAGATACTGGGCACTCATCGGAATCGCATTATTTTTTGCAATTTCCAATATATTCATAGTCAAATGTCCATCGGCTGAGGAATGAAAATAAATACCCAATATACCGACAAGCAATAACGCAGATCCTCCCATAAGCATCAAGGTCAGCTTCATTGCCGCATAATTCTTATTACCGCTTCCCCAAACTCCGATCAATAAATACATCGGAATCAAAGCGATCTCATAGAACATGAACATCGTAAACAGGTTAATAGAAATGAAGAACCCGAATACTCCGATTGATAACAGTATAAGCCAAAGGAAAAATTCTTTTGGTAGAGGATCTATTTTCCAAGAAGCAAAGACCCCTGCAAAAACAATAATTGCAGAAAGCAAAATCATCGCCACCGAAACACCATCGACACCCACCGTATAATGAATATTCAGAGGCGCATACCAGACGGTATCGGCAAGAAACAGCATCTCCGCTGTATTTCCGGCAGAGCGCTCACACAAATAGAGCGCAACTAAACCTATTGCTAATAATAATTGAATGGCTGAACCGGTTACGGCTACCAATCGTATCTGTTTCATCTCTTTCGACAAGGCCAACCCGACCATCATCAAAAGAGGAATAAGCACAAATAAAGATAAAAAATTCATAGTAATTCTTTTTATAAATATCTTTCAACCATTCTTTACAAGCATATAACAGCTATAATGGCAATGATCATAGCACCTAAAATAAATACCAACGCATAAGATTGCAAACGACCCGACTGCAACCCGCGAATATGATAGGATGTTGTCTGTGTTATCCATGCCAACATATTCATACTTCCATCAATAACATGACGGTCGAACCAAGCAATCGGAGAACAAATGCCATTGAAAATAATCTTATGGGTAATAAACTGGTAAACCTCATCAATATAGAAACGATGATATGCCCATTTATATAAACCGCTCATCGAAGCTGCCATACGGGCAGGTTTATCATTCGGATTCTTATACAACCAAGTTGCCAATGCTATCCCGACGATAGCGATAATGACACTGGTCACGGCAACCGACATTTCGATATGAATATGGTACGGCAGACCGTCACTTGTCACAAACTCTCCGAAAGGAATAAATCCTGCAACACAAGTCACCAATGCTAAAAATACCAAAGGTATATACATCACTTTCGGTGCTTCATGAGGCGTGTGCTCATGTTCAGCTTCTTTTCCCCAGAAAATATTATAATATAAACGGAACATATAGAATGCGGTAAGACCAGCGACTACAGTCATCCAAATTCCCCAGAAAGTGCTCTTTTCGAACACAGCCGCCAAAATCTCGTCTTTACTGAAGAATCCAGAGAACGGAGGAATTCCGGCGATAGCCAAACATGCGATTAAGAAAGTTATATGAGTTATCGGCATATATTTACGAAGTCCGCCCATCTGAGACATTTCATTCGAGTGAACGGCATGTATAATAGCTCCTGCTCCCAAGAAAAGTAAAGCCTTAAACATGGCATGAGTAAACAAGTGGAACATTGATGCCATATAACCTAAACCGGCCGCTTCACTGGCAACACCTAAAGAAACCATCATAAATGCGATCTGAGAAATGGTAGAAAACGCCAAAACCCGTTTTATATCAGTCTGTACACATGCTACAACAGCAGCATATAATGCAGTAAATGCCCCGATATAGGTTATCAGATCAAGAACTTCAGGTGTCATACAATAAACCGGGAATAACCGGGCAACCAGATAAACTCCGGCAACAACCATCGTTGCGGCATGGATCAATGCAGAAACCGGAGTCGGACCTTCCATTGCATCAGGTAACCATATATGCAAAGGAAACATTGCTGATTTTCCGGCACCACCCATAAAGATAAGAGCCATTGCCCAAGATGCTATCGAGAAACCGAGGAATGTTTTACCTCCCGTAGAAGAAAGAATAGAGACACTGCCATCGGTCAAAGTTTTAAAATCAAATGTTTCGGTATAGAACGAAAGGATCAAAATACCAACCAAGAATCCGAGATCCGCAAATCGAGTTACGATAAATGCTTTCTTAGATGCAGAAACCGCTGACGCTTTTGTATAATAGAATCCGATCAGCAAGTAAGAAGAAGCACCCACCAACTCCCAGAAAATATACATTTGAAAAATATTGGTCGCCACAACCAGACCTAACATCGAAAAGCTGAATAGCGACAAGAACGCAAAATAGCGTTGAAACCCAACCTCTCCATGCATATAGCCGATACTGTATAAATGTACCATAAGAGATACTGTGGTTATCACGACCAACATCATTACAGAAATAGGATCAAGCAATATTCCCAAACTGATATGCAAATGTTCTGTAAAATGCAACCACTCGATATTGAAAGGTATCAATGTCTGATACACTCCGTCCACACGTGGTAAAGTAAAATACTGAAAAGCGACCGTATAAGCCAATGCCGTCACGATAAATAATCCGGTAGTTCCCAATAAACCGGCAGTACGGTGCGACATCTTATGCCCGCAAAGCCCTAATAACAGGAACATAAAGAGCGGTAACAAAAGTATAATCAATGAATATTCCATAATTCGTTGTTTAAAGCAATGATCAATATTTCATCTTATCCAGATTACCCACCTGAATATTCCGAATATTACGGTAAATATTTATAATAATCGCAATTGCTATTGCAGTCTCAGCAGCAGCAATTCCCACGGCAAAAAGGGTAAAGAAAAATCCTTCTAACTGCTGAGGGAAAAGATATCGGTTAAACACCACAAAATTTATATCTACCGAGTTGAGCATCAGCTCCAGCGAAATAAGTATTGCCAGCATATTTCTACGGGTAATAAAACCGTAAACTCCGGCAAAAAACATGACGGTACTCACCATCAGATAACCAATCATAGGGATTTCCATACATTTTATCTTTTTCGGGCAATCATAATGCCGCCGATTATACAAGCTAATAATAACACACTGATTACCTCAAAAGGTAATATATACTGGTACTTTTCCATCCCCATAAGAGCATGTCCGACTGTTTTCATGTCCAGCTCCGAAAAACTCTGAAAACTAGACGGTGTAAAAACTTGCGTAATCAATGCATAACCGCAAACCACTGCTCCGACGACAGATGCCAAAATTCCCCAAAATTTTTTCTTGCTGGTCAATTTCTCAGCCTTTTCTCCCAAACCGCTGGTCAATAAAATTGAGAAGACAAACAGAACGACAATCCCTCCTGCATAAATAGCAATTTGCACTGCACCGAGGAAGTGATAATCGAGCTGAAAATAGAGACCGGCAGTAGCAAACAACACAAAAAGAAGATATGTCGCTGCCCGTAAAATACGACGGGTAGTCACCGTAAGAACAGAAAATATGACAATAACCGCCGCAAGCAAATAAAAGATAACCTGATTCGCTATTTGTTCCATAATAAATTATTTGTTTTCTACAGTTGCTTCTGTAGTATGATTAAGTTGTTTTACCAATTTTTCACGGGTAAAGACAGCATGTTCAAAATCCGGAACAAACTCCAATGCATCGTGAGGACAAGTTATTACACATAATTGGCAGAAAGTACAACTACCCAAATCATACATATATTTATCTAACACTCGTTTCGTTTTTCCGTCTTCCGTTGTAATCTTAGAAGAAAGGACCTTGATAGTTCCATTCGGACAATTCATTTGACAGATACCGCAGGCAATACATTTGTTATGCCCGTTCTCATCCTCAATCAATGTCAATGTTCCCCTGAAACGATCAGCGATCTTTAAAGTCTTTCTGTTCTCAGGATATTGTTCGGTCACTTTCGGGGTTACAAATTCCTTTCCCGTTACTTTCATTCCGACCAATAAGCTCCACAAGCCTTTCCAGAAAGAAGTGATGTAATTTTTAAAACTTTCCATTTCTACGTTTTCGCAACTATATTTTTGAATCTTATTTTTCTTTTATTTGTGTGTTACTTATTCTGTGTCTTTGACTGTTCCACCCAAAATATCGAGCAATTCGGTTGTGATTCCCTGCTGACGCAATTTATTATACTCAAGTTGTAAATCCTCTAACAGATTCTTGGCATTATCACTCGCCATTTGCATTGCCATAATACGAGCCCCCTGTTCCGAAGTCCGACTCTGATAACAAGCCTCTTGCAAAGTCGAACGCACAAAAAGCGGAAGTACAAGCTCAAATATCGTAGAACGGTCAGGTTCATAAATATAAGGCGTATTCCTATGCGCTTTAGCATCAGACAAAAACTCTTCTGTACTTATCGGTAAAAGAAGACGTGTTTTCATCACCTGAGAAGCAACACTTTTATAATATGCATATACGACCTCTATCCGATCAAACTCGTGGGCAAGAAAAGCCTCCGTCAATTCATCGGAAAACCGTTTTAAGGTATCAGGAGTACTCTTAGAAGAAAGATACTCTACCGGACGTACCTGTATTCCCGGAGTTTTTGCAACTAAAGACTTGACTTTTTTCCCGATCGGATATACCGTTACCTCTATCGTGGAATCTGACGATTCACGTAATATATCTATAGAATCGATAAGAGATTTGTAAAGTTGCACATTAAATGCTCCGCAAAGCCCTTCATCAGAACCGAAAATGACAAAAGCGACCCGTTGGACGGGACGTTGTTCGGTCAACGGCGATTGATAGTCACTATCGGCCCCCAGCAAATTATTAATCGTACTCTGTATCTGATCTCTAAACGGCACGACATGCTTCAAAGCAATTTCTGCTTTCCGCAACTTTGCCGAAGAAATCATCTTCATAGCACTGGTAATCTTTTGGGAAGACTGGACAGACCCGATTCTTCCCTTCAATTCGCGCATTGTTGACATAACTTCTAAGCCTTAAATCGGTTTGCGACATCAGCAGCAACATCCTGAAGAATTTTTTCCATTTCTTCAGTCAACTTACCTGCACGAAGTTCGTCCAGAACTTCTGTCTTATATTTCGTTTTCAATATCTGCAAAAATACTTTTTCAAACTCCGCAACTTTATCCAGAGGAACATTCCGGAGTAATCCTTTCGTTCCGCAATAAATGACGGCAATTTCGTCTTCTACCCGCATCGGAGAATATTGAGGCTGAACAAGAATCATACTATTCTTACGACCTTTATCTATCACCATTTCCGTAACAGGGTCAAGATCTCCCCCGAATTTAGAGAACGATTCCAACTCCCGATATTGAGCTTGGTCGATTTTCAACGTTCCAGCCACTTTCTTCATCGCTTTCACTTGAGCATTTCCACCCACACGAGATACAGAAATACCTACATTGATAGCAGGTCTCATTCCTTGATTAAATAATCCCGTTTCAAGAAATATCTGTCCATCGGTAATCGAAATTACATTCGTAGGAATATAAGCAGAAACATCTCCGGCCTGAGTCTCGATAATAGGTAAAGCGGTCAGAGAACCTCCACCTTTTACTATCGGCTTAAGAACAGCAGGCAAATCATTCATTGTTTCTGCAACTTCATCATTCGCGATAATCTTCGCTGCACGTTCCAATAAACGAGAATGCAAATAAAATATATCACCCGGATAAGCTTCACGACCCGAAGGACGACGCAAGATCAAAGATATTTCACGATAAGCAACTGCCTGTTTCGACAAATCGTCATAAACGACTAAAGCGTGGCGGCCGCTATCCCTAAAAAACTCTCCGATAGCCGCACCCGCAAACGGTGCATAATATCTCATCGAAGCCGAATCGGATGCATTGGCAGCAAGCACAATCGTATATTCCAACGCTCCATGTTCCCGCAACGTATTTACCAAAGTCGCAACAGAAGAAGCTTTTTGTCCGATAGCTACATAAATACAATATACCGGATCACCTGCAAGGTAATTATCCCGTTGATTCAAAATAGTATCTACCGCAATCGAAGTTTTTCCGGTTTGACGGTCACCGATAATCAGCTCCCGTTGACCACGTCCGATAGGCACCATAGAATCGACAGCTTTTATACCTGTCTGCAACGGCTGATTTACCGGCTGACGGAAAATTACGCCCGGAGCTTTACGGTCAAGAGGCAACAAAACAGTTTCTCCTTCAATGGGACCGGCTCCATCAATCGGCTCACCCAACGTATTAATCACACGTCCCAACAAACCTTCTCCTACAGGTATAGAAGCGATCTCGCCCGTACGACGCACCGTCATGTTCTCTTTCACCTTATCTGCAGCACCCATCAAGATCACCCCTACGTTGCTTTCTTCAAGGTTCATCGCCACTCCGCGTACCCCATTTTCAAACTCAATCAACTCGCTGGAACGAACATTATCCAACCCGAACACATGAGCGACACCATCGCCCACTTCAAGTACAGTACCAACTTCTTCAAAATCGATTTTAGTATCGACCTCTTCAAGTTGTTGTTTTAAAATATCGGATATTTCGTTTGGTTTTATCATAATTGCTTTTTGCTGTTTAGTAATTTTAAACGCAATAATTTAAGTTCCTTATTTACGGAAGCATCTAATTGCATAGAATCGACCCTCACGATAAATCCTCCGATAATGGAAGGATCTACTTCATGAATAAATTCGACCTCTTGTCCTGCTTTCTGCAGAATAAGCGACTTGATTTTACCGATTGCCTCTTCATTTAGCTCCATTGCCGTAATAATACGAACCTGGGCTATCTGTTTCAACTCCCGATAAAGTTCCTGATACATCAGGTAAATCGACCGAATATATGCTTCACGCCGGTTATGGATTACTAAACGAACAAAACGAAGGTAGTCTTCTCCCGGAGCCACACCGACGGCAGCAGCAAGGAGACTCTCCTTATCCTTTGCAGAGAGCACCGGATTCAACAATGCTTTCTGTAACTCAGGATGCGAGACAAAGTTCTCTTCAAACTTCTTTACCTCCTCATATATCTGGTCCGTAGTTCCGCGATCCTGTGCAAATTTAAGCAAGGCCTTAGCATACCTACGTGAAATCAGCCCCTCGTCCATGTTCTTTTAGTTTTTGTTCTCAATATCATTCAGTAGTTTGTCGATCATCTCAATCTGAGTCTTATCATTCGACAACTCTTTCCGCATCAATTTTTCAGCAATTTGTAAAGCAAATGCACTGACTTCGGTACGGAACTGTTGTTCTGACTCTTTACGAGCTTGCTCGATCGACAAGGCAGCAGCGTCCATCACTTTCTTGGCCTCTACGGAAGCCGCTTTTTTAGCCTCTTCAATAATCTGAGACTTCATCTGCGTCGCTTCTCGTATAATATCCATTTGCTGACGTTGAGCTTCTGCCAATAAGGACTGTGCGTTCTCGGTAGCCTTTTCTAATTGAGCTTTTGCATCTTGAGCATATTCGACTCCTTTGTCGATAAGATCAGCCCGATCATCAATACTCCGAATAATATAAGGCCATGCGTATTTTGCAAGTATGGCAAAAAGAACCACAAATACAAAAAACATCCAGAACACCAGCCCGAATTCGGGCTTAAACAGTTCCATAGCTTATTATAAAAATATCGCTAACAAACAAACAATAATAGCAAACAAAGCCACACCTTCAACCAAAGCGGCAATCACGATCATGTTCGCACGAATATCGTTAGATGATTCTGGTTGACGAGCGATAGACTCCATGGCAGAAGATCCGATCTTACCAATACCCAAACCTGCACCGATTGCTGCAATACCAGCACCTATACATGCTCCGATTTTTGCTAAACCTGCACCGGCAGCTGCTTGTAATAAAATCATTCCTAACATAACGTTTTAATTTTAAAGTTATACATTAATTCTTTTTCGTAATTATTGTTTTTCTTCACCTCGTACACGTGCCAAACTGATAAATATGGTAGATAACATGGTGAAAACATAAGCTTGAATAAAACAAATAAGGAAATGCAACAGATTCATGAAAAGGGAAAAAGCAACTGATAAAACCGTCGTTCCTCCCAAAACTGCAGTTCCCATAGTCCCGAATATAAAAATAAGAGAAATCAACACCAATACAATAAGATGTCCTCCCAACATATTAGCAAACAGACGAATCATCAATGCAACCGGTTTTGTAAACACCCCGAATATCTCGATAACGGGCATTAAAGGAACCGGACATTTCATCCACATCGGCACCTCCGGCCAAAACAGATCTTTCCAATAATGTTTTGTACCGAAAAGATTCACTGCTAAAAATGTACAAACTGCCAATACAAGAGTAATTGAAATATTTCCTGATAAGTTAGCACCTCCCGGGAATATAACAATCATACCCAAGATATTGATACAAAGTATAAAGAAAAAGAGTGTAAGCAGATAAGGAGCAAAACGTCGTGCATCTGGTCCTAAAATCGGCTTTATCACATCTTTATAAATCATATCTACAACAAACTCCAACGACCCTAACCAGCGACGTGGTGCTTTATAAGGATGTTTCTTATACCACCGAGCTAACGGAAAGAATAATAAAAACATCACTAAAGCAGTTATCATGAGCGCCATTACATTTTTTGTAATAGATATATCAAAAGGCCGATATTCTTTTCCTGTAGCATCAAGCCCTACGATTTTACCTTTATAATCCCCGTCTTGAGCGATAAAATATCCATCATAAGAATTTCCACCTTCCAGACGTTTAGAATTAAAAATAGACCACTCTCCTTTATAATCACGGACAATCACCGGCAATGCCATGCGACTATGAGAGAAAGGGATTTCCCATCCGTAATTATCAAGCAAATGCTCAAAGATCGCCTCTTTGGCATTGAACGGTTCTTCCTCTTCCGATGCAGATGCCACAAAAGGCATAAACAAAAAGAGCAATAATCCCATCCAATATATTAAAATATGCTTCATTTCTTTTTCTCTTTTGCAATAGACCTGCCAGACTCTGTTTCCCCTTAACGAAGGCAAACGGCGATCCGGTTATTATTTACATCTACAAATCCTCCGTCTATATCGACAGTCTTCAATTCTCCACCAGTCTCGTATTCAATAATCCCCGGCACTAATGTCGAAAGTAAAGACGCATGACCCTCCAATACTGTAAACGACCCCAGCTCCCCGGGAAAAGTAACCTTAGTCACCTCTCCCTGAAATACGATTCCTTCTGAAGAAATAATTTCAAGATTCATAGTATCACTTATTTATTTTCCTTAGCCTCTTTCATCATCTTTTCACCCTTAGCAATAGCTTCATCAATCGTACCGACATTCATGAAAGCTTGCTCAGGATACTTATCCATCTCCCCATTCAGAATCATTTTGAATCCTCGAATTGTCTCCTCTAAAGGAACCATCACTCCGGGAATACCGGTAAATTGCTCAGCGACATGGAAAGGCTGGGACAAAAATCTCTGTGCACGACGAGCACGATTTACTACCAGCTTATCGTCATCCGACAACTCATCCACACCCATAATGGCAATAATATCTTGCAATTCATTATAATGTTGCAACAACTGTTTCACCGCCTGAGCAGTATTATAATGATCTTCACCGATAATTAGCGGATCAAGAATACGAGAAGTAGATTCCAGAGGATCTACTGCCGGATAAATTCCCAATTCGGTAATCTTACGGCTCAACACGGTAGTAGCATCCAAGAAGCTGAATGTTGTTGCCGGAGCAGGGTCTGTCAAGTCATCTGCCGGCACATATATAGCCTGTACCGAGGTTATAGAACCTGTCTTCGTCGAAGTAATACGTTCCTGCAAAGCTCCCATCTCTGAAGCTAATGTCGGCTGATAACCTACGGCTGAAGGCATACGTCCCAACAATGCCGAAACTTCTGAGCCGGCTTGTGTAAAACGGAATATATTATCAATGAAGAAAAGTATTTCTTTTCCGCCTTCATTCGAATCGCGGAATTGCTCTGCAACAGTCAATCCAGACAAAGCGACACGCAAACGAGCTCCGGGAGGTTCATTCATCTGTCCGAAGACCAAAGAAGCTTGAGAACTGTTCAATTTCTCCATATCGACTTTAGACAAATCCCAGTTCCCTTTTTCCATCTCCGCCTTGAATTCGTCACCATAATTAATAACTCCCGATTCGATCATTTCACGAAGTAAATCGTTTCCTTCACGAGTACGTTCTCCGACACCGGCAAAAACAGAAAATCCATTATGACCCTTTGCTATATTATTGATCATTTCCATGATCAACACAGTTTTTCCGACACCTGCACCGCCAAACAATCCGATTTTACCTCCCTTCGAATAGGGTTCAAGCAAATCAATAACCTTTATTCCGGTATAAAGGAATTCTGTATTGATAGACAAATCCTCAAAAGCGGGAGCCGGACGATGAATCGGTTGTACGTCTTTATAATCAAGGTTCGGGAGATGATCAATCGTTTCTCCAATAACATTCATCAGACGACCTTTGATCTGAGAGCCTGTAGGCATAGCCAACGGACGTTGCAAGTCAATCACTTTCATGCCGCGTCTCAATCCGTCGGTAGTGTCCATAGCTACGCAGCGAACGGTGTTTTCCCCGATATGCTGTTCTACTTCCACAATAAGATCGGTAGAGTCTTCACGTTCGATCTTCAAAGCTGAATAAATAGGAGGCAACTCATTATCCTCCCCTTCGAACGCAACATCGACAACCGGACCGATAACCTGTGTTATATATCCAAATTTATCTCTCATAATTCATCTTTTTAACTGTTTATATATAGCGACAAACCGTTATTTAATCAAAAATGTAAGCCGAATACGACAACTAAAGTCATAACCAGCAAATTAATCAGGCCTATCGGAACTAAATATTTCCATTCCAGATGGAGCAACTGATCAATACGCAAACGGGGGAATGTCCATTTAAACCACATGATAATAAACATCACTACCGCTGTTTTCCCAAAGAACCATATCACAGAAGGAATATAATCCATAACTTGGTTAAAGGCATCCCAACCGCCAATATGGAAAGGCATCCAACCGCCTAAAAACAATAAACTGGCAATACCGGAAACAATAAACATATTCAGATATTCGGCCAAATAATAAAAGCCGAAATGAATACCTGAATATTCGGTATGGTAACCTGCCGTCAACTCCGATTCTGCTTCAGGTAAGTCAAACGGTCCACGATTTGTTTCGGCTGTTCCGGCAATCAGGTAAATAATAAAAGCCACCAACATGGGGACATGTCCTGTAAATAAAAACCATCCTCTATTTTGAGCTTCAATAATACCCGATGTCTGCATAGTACCGGCAAACACAACGACAGTCAACATTGAAAGACCGATAGACAACTCATAACTAATCATCTGAGCTCCGCTTCGCATAGCTCCGATCAATGTAAATTTATTATTACTAGACCAACCGGCCAATAAAATACCCAATACACCGATCGAAGAGACTGCCATAATAAAGAATACACCGATATTAAAGTCTATAGCTATCAATCCTTTGCCAAACGGCATACAACCAAAAGCCAACATAGAAGAAAGAATTACTAAAAACGGTGCAAGATTAAATAGAAATCTATCTATATGTTTAATCTCTATCAACTCCTTGATAAGAATCTTGAGCATATCGGCAACGCTCTGGAATATTCCATAAGGACCTACCCGATTCGGACCTAAACGACATTGGAAGAATGCACATACTTTACGTTCGGCATAAATCAATACAAGAGCAATAACCGCATAAAGTAAAAGCAAAACAACTCCTACCAGCACAAATTCAATAAGGAGAGCTCCCCACTCCGGCAACCATTGCCGCAACAGTGTATCTATCCAATGAGTAACTACTGAAAAATCGAACATGATATATTTCAATTATATAAGTTTATAAATTCGGTTTATCTGTCAATATCGGGTACAACATAATCTAACGATCCACCAATAGCAATCAAGTCGGCTATTTTAGACCCACGAGTCATATGATCAACAGCTCCAACCAGATTGAATCCCGGAGAATTAACTTTAAGACGATAAGGGAACTTATCACCTCGACTTTCAAGGTAAATACCAAAAGCTCCACGAGCAGCCTCGACTTCTTTGAAGTAACGACCTTCCGGAACTTTAATAATCGGTTTTGTTTTAGCCAGATAATCACCTTCCGGAATATTATCTACCAATTGTTCCAATATATGTAAAGACTGTTCAATCTCTTTCATACGTACCATATAACGGGCATACGAATCTCCTTCATTATATAAAACTTCATCGAACTGAACCTTATCGTAAGCAGCGTATGGTGATCTCTTCCGAACATCACATGCCCATCCTGATCCTCGGCCGGAAGGACCTGTAACACCGTAATTAATAGCATCTTCTCGACTCAAGAAACCTACTCCTTTCAAACGGTTCTGTGCTATCACATTTCCAGAAAAGACTTCATGATATTCTTTCAACCGAGCAGGCATCTCTTTTATAAATTCTTTGACCTTACGTTGAAAATCAGGATGAATATCTGCTATTACCCCTCCGATAACATTATAGTTCATCGTCATACGAGCACCACATGTATCCTCAAAAATATCCAAAATCTTCTCCCGTTCTCTAAACCCATAGAAAAATGCAGTCAATGCCCCTAAGTCCATACACATAGTTGCAAAGAAAAGCAAGTGAGAAGATAGACGCATCAATTCATCCATCATTGTACGAATATATATCGCACGCTGGGGTACTTCCAACTGCATAGCCTCCTCAATACACATGCAAAGAGCATGCCGATTATTATGAGCCGAAAGATAGTCAAGACGATCTGTTAAATGAAGAGTCTGCGGATAAGTCATACTCTCCCACATCTTCTCAATTCCTCGATGAATATATCCACAATGAACATCAATTTTTTTAATTGTCTCACCGTCCAACGCCGTTTGGAAACGCAATACACCATGCGTTGCTGGATGTTGCGGACCGATATTCACAATATAATCGTTATCTTGAAAAACTTTTCGCTTTTCTTCAATAATCCGCCCTTCTGCATCCTCCCGTAAAGAAACGGTATCTACACTGCATGATTCATTTTCTGTAGGGATAGGATTAATCTCCGGATTAGCATCATAATCCTTACGGAAAGGATAACCGACCCAGTCTTCACGCAAAAACAAATGCCGCATATCCGGATGATTTATAAAACGGATACCGAAAAAGTCATAAACCTCACGTTCATTTAATTCGGCATTTTTCCAAATATCAGATACCGTATATAAAAGAGGATTTTCCTTATCAGAGGTTTCTACTTTTAAAATTACCCAATGATTATATTTCGTAGAGTTCAGATAATACACTACACCAAGCGTCTCTCCCCAATCCATTCCGATCAGAGATACCAAATTGTCAAACTGCAGATCTTTATCATCATGCAAAAAGCGGCATAGAGCATTCACTTTATCGGCGGGAACCGAAACAGTAAGGTATTGACCTTCCTCAAAAATCGCCTCAGGTAAAAAAGCGCCTATTTTTTCTTGTATATTTCCCATGAATCGAATTCAATTATCATTATTCTTCATCAAAATCTTTCGGTTTCTTTTCCTGACGGTTCACCCCTCCGAAGAATTTTTCCACTTTCAATTTCCGTTGCAACTGCATCATTCCATATAACAAAGCCTCAGGACGAGGTGGACAACCGGGGATATAAACATCAACCGGGAGAATCTCTTCAACCCCTTTTAAAACATGATACGAATTTTTAAAAGGACCTCCTGAAACGGCACAACCACCGACAGCAATTACGTATTTCGGCTCTGCCATCTGATCATACAATCGTTTCAATACAGGAGCCATCTTGTGAACAATAGTTCCGGCAACCATAATAAAATCGGCCTGACGAGGACTTGCACGAGCTACCTCGAAACCGAAACGGGCCATATCATAACGGGCTGCCCCGACCGACATAAATTCAATCCCGCAACAGCTGGTTGCAAACGTAAGAGGCCATAACGAATTGGATCGCCCCCAATTAATTGCTTCATCAAGGCTACCGACAACCACATTGACACCGCCTTCATGCAATTTTTTAACCAATTGTTCAATATACTCATTGTCTTTGAAGTCTTCATACTTCATCGATTTTATTTTCACTTCCATTCCAAAGCTCCTTTCCTCCAGGCATAGGCTAAACCAAACGCAAGGATCACTAAGAAAAACAAAACACTCATCAATCCGGCAATTCCCAAATCTCTCACTATTACTGCCCAGGGAAACAAAAACACCGTTTCCACATCAAACATCAAGAAAAGGATTGCAAACAGATAATACCCTGCTTTAAACTGCATCCAAGAGGTTCCCCGAGTAGGAATACCACACTCATAAGCTTCGCCTTTCTGAGAATTAAATGATCGCGGAGAAATTAAACCGGCAATAGCCATAGCAGCGGCTACTAAAGTAATCCCGGTAATAAAAACAACGACAAATAATGCTAAATTCATATACTTAGTTTGTTATTATTCTATCCTCTATCTATACTCACCAACAAGAAAAAGGGTATAATACTTATCTTAAGCACAACACCTCAGATACTGTAAAATATACCCTGCCGAACCTAATTCCATGATATAATCAATATCACTAAAATATCAAAAATCAAGACGGTTCTTTAAATGAGCATTCAAAGTAACACAATAAAAAATCGCAATGCAAATTATTTAAATGGAAATTTTCTAAAGAAATTGAGAAAAATCCAAATCAGACATTTTGTTGCGACTTATAGAACATTTCTATAAGGTATAAGTAAAAACAAAGAAAATATTTCAACAAAAAGCAAAAGGAGATAACAAATTGACACTTTGAAACAATATAAAAGAATCAATTAACATAGTCAAAAGAATTATAATAACACTTTGATATAAATAAGGAAGATCTTAGAATCTGTTGTCTAAATTTTGCACGGACAAAGCCCTAAAAGAATTCACATAAATAGCCTTTATCCCCCGTACCGATACCGCTAACATCATTATAGAGCGGGAAAAATATCCAAATGATTCAATAGCATTTTTTATAGGGAAATTTAGACTGCTGTTTAGTTTTTCTCTTCATTCAGAAGCATTACAGAAAAGCAGGTCTCATACTGTTCTCCTTTACAGGTAATGTAAGAGAGGGAGGGGGGGACAAAAAAAAGGGGAGACGATCTTTTCTCGTCTCCCCTTCCTATCTAA
>NZ_CEVCIF010000034.1:0-40444 GCF_982245605.1 Coprobacter fastidiosus
TTACCGAAATAAACAATAGCAAAAGGGGCTATCCGACTTTTTGGACAGCCCCTTAATTAAATTGTTGATATAAAACTTTCCTTATTTAGTCTTGACTTCAATTTCCGGAGCAATGAGTTTATACCCTTTACCGTGGATATTGATAATTTCGATCGAAGGATCATCTTTCAGGTGTTTACGTAATTTAGTGATGTAAACATCCATACTGCGGGCATTGAAATAATTGTCATCGATCCATATTGTTTTCAATGCAAAATTACGTTCCAAAATCTCATTTACATGAGCGCACAAAAGACTTAGTAATTCTGATTCTTTTGTCGTCAGTTTGGTTACTTTATCACCGATAGACAAAACTTGTTTCTGAGTATCGAATGTAAAGTTTCCGATTTTGTACATAGTAACTTCTTTTCCTTTTTTCCCTTTTACCCGGCGCAAGATAGCTTCAATTCTGAATACCAGCTCTTCCATACTGAAAGGTTTGGTAATATAGTCGTCTGCACCGATTTTGAATCCTTCGAGAATATCTTCTTTTAACGATTTAGCAGTCAAGAAAATAATAGGTACTTCGCTGTTTATGGTACGAATCTCTTGAGCGAGAGTGAAACCGTCTTTTTTAGGCATCATTACGTCCAGTACACATAAATCGTATTTACCTTTTAAAAAGGCTTTATATCCGCTTTCTCCATCTGAGAAAAGATCCGCTGCATAACCTTTTGCTTGCAAATATTCTCTTAACAACATGCCAAGATTTTCATCATCTTCGCACAGTAATATACGCAATCTTTCTTCCATAATTATTTGTTTTTTATTAGAGGTAATATAATTATAAATTTTGTTCCTACATTCAGTTCGCTTTCTGCACGGATTGTTCCGTTCAGATCGTGTATGATCTTATGCACATATGCCAGCCCTAAACCGAATCCTTTGACATTATGCACATTTCCGGTCGAGACACGGTAGAATTTTTCGAATATCTTTTTCAGGTCTTCTTTTTTAATACCTATTCCATTGTCTTGAATCGATATTTCGACCTTATCGTTGTCTAAAATACGGGTTCGTATGAATAAAGACAACGGAACATCCTCCCGTGCATATTTTACTGCATTGTCCAATAGATTGAAAATTACATTCGTAAAATGCATTTCATCTACTTTTACCCATGCATCTTCAGCTTCGAGATCGGCTTCTATCGTACCCCCGTATTTTTCAACTTTCAGTTTGAATGTGCTCATTACGCTGGTAATAATGCCGTTGACATCTACCGTATTGAGTTTCATCATAGTTTTTTGTCTTTCGAACATAGACATTTGTAGAACTTTCTCTACCTGAAAACGAAGCCTTTTCGTTTCATCGTTTATAACACCCGATATATGTTGAAACATCTGAGGACTTTTAGCTACTGCCGGATCTTTCAGCATTTGTGCAGCTAAAGAAATCGTAGAAATCGGAGTTTTAAATTCATGAGTCATATTATTGATGAAATCATTTTTCATTTCAGTCAATTTCTTTTGCCGGAATGCTGTTACGATAGTAAAAATAAAAGTAATCAACATTACCATCGTAAAAGCAAAAGAGGGGATCATGAACCGTATCGAACTGAAAATATAATCGCTTTTTGTCGGAAAGTATACTTTCAAATAATTAAGTCGGTTCGGCGGATCGTTCGGAAAAAGAATCTGAGTGAATAATGCCGATTCTTTTTGGGGCGCATATTCTGGAGTATTATAAACCGTTTTTCCGTTTTTATTGATAATTGCATATTGAAATGGGATGTTCAATCCGTTATTTTGCAATTCCGATTTCAGATAATTTTCGATCTTTCTTGCATCGACCCGCTCCATAATCGGTTTATTGCTGGCTGTACTTAAAATGTTAAGTATTACCTCATCCAATAATCCCTTTTGATAAAGATACTGTCCTTTCAGCATCTCTTGCATCCCTCTGTATGTTTTAGTTATCGAGTTATTGTCCTCTTTAGGAGTAACTGAAACTTTAGGTTGCATCATTATCGTGCTCGTCAGTTCTTTAAAGCTGAAATTTGATACTGTGCCGTCAGGAGAAACAATAGAAAACTGGTGGTGTGTTGAAATTACATCTTTACCTAAAGTTTTACTAGTACCCCGTTCGAATGAGAGCAGACGCTTCTGCGTTTCCTCAATATCTTCGGCCAAATAACGTTTTGTTTCATCTTGTTCTAAAGTTGTCGACACATCGTATAGGCTGCGTTTTACCGCTTCGGAAAATTGCTCGTTCCTCATCCTCACCATATTTTCCATATAGCTGATCTGCATATAGAGCAACCCGATAAAGGTAAGTGCCATAATTGCTGCCAATAACCATATTGTCGATTTCTTCATAATCGTTTATCCGGTAAATTATTTTTTATAGAGCTTGATTCAGTAATTTTTTTTGAATTTTGCCCTTCATTCCCCAATATTTTCAACATTTTTATTAGATAAACAACCTTGTTCGCTTTTTGTTTAACAGAATAATGAATTTTTTTAGGAATTCTCTGTTTAACATTTCAGTGCGAATTTAACATATAAATGTTTACAAACAAAAAGTCGTCAAGCTATTGACGACTTTTTATTAATATTTAACAATATCACTGTTTGAATTTTCAATATCATTATTCTGTACCTTGTGAGGCCTCATATGCTTTCAGCAATTTTTCTTGAATGTCGGACGGAACTAATTCATATGATGAATATTTCATTGTGAAAGATGAACGACCTCCGGTAATAGAACTCAGTGAAGTAGAGTAAGATGCCATTTCTTTTAAAGGTACTTTGGCACTGATTTTTTCAAAACCTTTTTCACTCGACATTCCCATGATGATTGCCCGGCGTCCTTGCAAATCACTCATGACGTCACCCATTTTATCCGATGGAACTAAAACTTCAACATCATATATAGGTTCTAGAATTTTAGGTCCGGCATTTTTGAATGCTTCGCTGAACGCATTTCTTCCGGCTAAACGGAATGAAATCTCATTAGAATCTACAGGGTGCATTTTTCCGTCATAAACACATACTCTGACATCGCGGGCATAAGAGCCGGTTAGAGGCCCTTGTTCCATACGGTCCATTAGTCCTTTTAATATAGCTGGTAGAAAACGTGCATCGATAGCACCGCCTACAATACAATTAACAAATACGAGTTTACCTCCCCATTCAAGATCGATTACTTGAGTATCCCGTACATTCATCTTATATTCTTGATTATTGAAACGGTAGCTTTCCGGAGCAGGCATCCCGTCGTAATAAGGTTCTATAATTAAATGTACTTCTCCGAATTGTCCAGCTCCACCCGATTGTTTTTTGTGACGATAATCTGCTCGGGCAGCTTTAGTAATCGTTTCACGATAAGGAATTTTCGGCTCTTTATATTCGACAGCTATTTTGTCGTTATTTTCAATACGCCACTTTAAAGTTCTTAAATGAAATTCTCCCTGTCCCGAAACTATAGTTTGTTTCAGTTCTTTAGATTGTTCTATAATCCAAGTCGGATCTTCTTCGTGCATTCGGGTAAGAATTTCACTTAGTTTTTCGGCATCAGCTTCATTAACCGGTTTTATGGCTCTTTGGAATTTCGGATCTGGGTATTTTACGAAGTCAAATACATACTCGCAATTTTTATCATCGAGTGTATTTCCTGTGCGTACATCTTTTAGTTTGACTGTCGCACCGATATCTCCGGCAACCAGTTCTTCTATTTTTGTTCTTATTTGTCCGCATACGCAGAACATTTGGGCGATACGTTCTTTTGTCCCGCGATTGATATTTTGCAGGTCGTCTCCTTCCTTTATAGTACCGGACATTACTTTAAAGTAAGAGACTTCACCGATATGGGGTTCTACTGTTGTTTTGAAAAAATATAAACTTGTGGGGCCTTTCGCATCGGGAGCTACTTCAATACCATCAGTTGTGACCGGTTTGGGCATTTCACTTACAAACGGGACTACGTTTCCGAGAAATTCCATCATTCGGCGCACTCCCATGTCTCTTAATGCACTGACACAAAATACCGGAAACATACTACGGGTAATTAGACCTTTCCGAATACCCTCACGCATTTCATCTTCGGTCAAGATTCCTTGGTCAAAGAATTTTTCCATGAGTCCTTCATCATTTTCGGCTGCAGCTTCTATTAGTTTCTGATGCAGGTCTGCTGCCTTTTCTTTTTCTTCGGCAGGAATCTCCAGAACTTCAGGAGTTCCGCCTTCCGGTTTCCATTTATACATTTTCATTTTCAGAACATCTATCATTGCGTTGAATGACGCCCCGCAGGAAATCGGATATTGTATTTGTACTATTTTGTTTCCGAAAGATTCTCGGAGTTGTTCTATGGTGTTGTCGTAATCGGCTTTTTCTCCATCTAATTGATTCATCGCGAAGATTACCGGTTTATGCAAAGTCTCGGTATATCGAAATATGTTTTGAGTACCGACTTCAACACCGTATTGAGAGTCAATAACAATTACACCGGTATCGGTAACGTTGAGAGCAGTAATAGCGCTTCCAACGAAATCATCAGACCCCGGACAGTCGATGACATTGAGTTTTTTCCCTAAAAATTCGGCATAAAAAACGGTGGAAAACACAGAATAACCATACTCTCGTTCCACCGGGAAATAGTCTGAAACCGTGTTTTGAGCATCTACGGTTCCTCTACGTTTTATAACCCCACACTCGAAAAGCATAGCTTCTGCAAGTGTGGTTTTCCCAGATCCTTTACTACCCAATAGGGCGATGTTTTTAATCTCATGAGACTGATATACTTTCATAACGGTCATGATTTAAGGTGAGACAATCAGTGATTTCCCTGTGAATTTTTCACAGAGCGTTCGCAAATTATATAATTAAAATGAAAAAAGCAATCTGCCGCACTGTGTTAGAAAACAGTGTTTTTGAACACTGATCATTTTTGTTCTTTAACTTCTGAAAAATATTATCTTTGTTTATAATTATGGCAGGACTCTATATACATATTCCTTTTTGTAAAAAACGTTGTATTTACTGTGATTTTTATTCCAGTATCGATATGTCTCAGAAAGAGAGGTATATTCGGGCATTAAGTAGAGAATGGCAAGGCCGGTGTACGGAATTGGGAAATGTAAATATCGATACGGTTTATTTAGGTGGCGGAACACCGTCACAGTTGTGTATTTCAGAATTAGACTCTTTGTTCGATAGTTTAATCGGTATTGATTGGGGACAATGTAAAGAAGTTACTATCGAAGTTAATCCGGATGATCTTACAAAAGATTATGTCGGAGGGCTTGTGTCATTGCCGGTGAACCGGATTAGTATGGGAATTCAGAGTTTTAAGGATTCAGACCTTCTTTTTTTAAATCGGAGGCATACCTCTTTGCAAGCTGTTAATGCAGTAAAATTGTGTCAAGATGCCGGGTTCGAAAATTTGAGTGTCGATTTGATATATGGTTTGCCGGGCCAGACATTGGAGTCTTGGGAACAAAATGTAAAAAAGGCTATAGCCTTGAAAATCCCTCATATATCGGCATATAATTTGATTTATGAGGAGGGAACGGGGCTTTCAACATTATTGAGAAAGGGAAAAGTGCGGGAATGTGACGAAGAGCTTGCTTTACAAATGTTCGGATTATTAATCGATATGTTGGAGCAAGAGGGTTTCGAACATTATGAGATTTCTAATTTTGCCTTGCCCGGACGCTATTCGCGTCATAATACTGCATATTGGCAAAATGTACCTTATTTAGGTATCGGGGCTTCAGCTCATAGCTATAACGGTTATACTCGCTCATGGAATGTGCCCGATTTGAGGCAGTATTGCGATAAAATAGAATCGGGAAATATGGCATATACTTTAGAACAATTGTCTTTTGATGATCTGTATAATGATTTTGTCCTGACTTCTTTACGGACAATGTGGGGACTTGATCTGGACAAAGTCAAGTTTTTGTATGGAAATGACCGTTATATGTACTGTTTACAACAAGCCTTGATTCATATCCAATCCGGCAATTTGATTATGTCAGGGAAGCATTTACGCCTTACCCGGAAGGGCCTTTTTATTTCCGACACGATTATGTCAGATCTTTTTTATGTTGATTAAAAAAGGCTGTTCGATCTATTTTATTAGGGATAGGATAAAATTGGTTTTCAAAAGATTCCAAATTATTTAATCGTATTTTAACATGATAGAGAGGAGATGAGAGGCATTGTGCATCATTTGGAATCGGGTGGCTCGTTAATAATTTTCTATAAAATTTGAACGGGCTTTTGTTGCGATTCAACAATTCATCATAAATTCGTGTTATTAAAAAAACGTATGAATAATAAGTAAAGAGAAACAGATGATACCTTTTAAACCGATTACTTTGTCCGATAAGAAAGAAATAACAACATATACGTTATCCAGTAATTCCCGGAATTGTGATTTTTCTTTTGCTAATATGTGCAGTTGGCGTTTTTTGTATGATAGCGAGTATGCCATTATTGACGACACGTTGTTGATACGCTTTTATATAGAAGATCGCCGTCCTGCATATATGATACCGTTGGGGAACGGATCGTTGGAAAAAATGATAAATTTATTAGACGATGACGCCCGTTCTATGGGACATACACTTTGTTTGTTGGGAATAACTCCGGAAGCTAAAAATCAGCTTGAAAAAATTCTCCCTGGCAAGTTTCGTTTTATCCCTGAACGAGATTATTTCGATTATATCTATTTACGTTCCGATTTAGCGTATTTAGTCGGTAAGAAATATCAGCCGAAAAGAAATCATATTAATCGATTCCGGCAAGAGTACGATAATTATCGTTATACCCCTCTTACATTGGATATAATTCCGCAGTGCCTCGAATTGGAAACAAAGTGGTGTAAAGAGAATAATTGTTCAGATAATGAAGATTTGTTGAATGAGCGCCGTTCAATGACTTATGCACTGCAACATTTCGAAGAACTAGGTATTATGGGAGGAGCTATTTGGGTAGGAGGTGAGATCGTGGCATTCACTTTTGGTGCGCCTATAACCCATGATACTTTCGGGGTACATGTTGAAAAAGCCGATACGGATATTGAAGGAGCTTATGCCGTGATTAATCAAGAATTTGCTCAACATATTCCAGAACAATATATTTATATTAACCGAGAAGAAGATTTAGGTATTCCCGGATTGAGAAAAGCCAAATTATCTTATCATCCGACTATCTTATTAGAGAAAAATGTTGCAATTCTTCATCATGTATAAAAATAATTTTTTATGATTGATAAACAGCAAGTCGTCGATTTATGGCAAGAATGTTTCAATGATTCTGAAGCGTTTGTCCGGCTCTACTTTTCTACGAAGTACACAGAAGAAAACACTCTTGTGCATATTGAAAACGGGAAAGTACTGTCGGCTTTACAGATGTTGCCCTATTCGATGACTTGTTGGGGGAGAGAACTTCGTATCTCTTATATTTCCGGAGCTTCGACTTGGCCGGAAGCAAGAGGGCGGGGACTGATGAAAGATTTGTTGACAGAAGCTTTTAGAGTAATGAGATCGAGAGATATTCATTTCTCTACACTGATTCCGGCAGAATCATGGCTTTTCGATTTTTATAGAAGACTCGGTTACGGGACGGTTTTCTATTCTTGTATGAAGAATTATGAAGTTACCCCTATCAAAAAATACCCTTTGTCTCATAGTTATTCTGAAGAAGAACTATATGCTTATTTTATGATTTCTATGGAAAAAAGACCGTGTTGTATTCAACATTCTTTTCAAGATTTCCAGATTATTCTTGCAGATTTATATCTTGCGGGTGGAAAAGTATTTGCGGTTTCCGGAGATAGAGGGCATATAGGAGGATTGGCCTTAGTCGTTCCGGATTCCGGAAAGGTTTGGATAAAAGAGTGGATGTATGATAATGATGAAATGAAAAAAAAGCTGCTTTTCGAAATAGAATCTCTCTATCCCCGACATGAAATTGTTTCGATCATTCCGGTTTCGCATGAAGAAGGGACTCCTTTCGGTATGATGAGGATTATCGACGCTTCTATGATTTTGCAGTATTATGCCGCGGCATATCCGGAAATTGATATGACTATTTCTCTTAGGGATGAACAGATACCTTCGAACACGGCAACTTATATATTAGAAAAGGGCTTTTGTAAGAAAAAGCCCTTTCAATGCGACAATGTCGGTTTTATATTTTCACCGGCAAAACTTGTTGAGAGAATATTTTCTAATAAATCTTGCCCCGTTCCATGTATGTCTTTAATGTTGAATTAGCGACAGAATCTAAATATATAATACGACGGTAAGACTCATCAGCCCTATAAATATCCACAACATAACTCCCTGCACAAGTGGTTTTATACCTACATGTTTTAATACTTGACGAGACAATCCCGCTCCGATAAGAAATAGTGTGACAGTCAGACCTTTCTTGGCTGCCCATACTATACTGCCGCTGATATTCTCGGGAATGGACAGATAAGTATTAGCGATCATGGCTAATACGAAAAAGAGAATAAACCAAGGAATAGATACCTTATTCGATTTTTCTTTGAAAATAAAAGTCGTAACAAATGCTAACGGTATTATCCAGAGAGCTCGGGTAAGCTTTACCATAGTGGCGACTTCAAGGGCTTTTTGCCCGTATGCTGCTCCTGCACCGACAACAGAACTCGTATCATGTATGGCTATTGCCGCCCAAAGTCCGAATTGTTCTTGAGTCATGTTTAACAAGTGTCCTATCGGAGGAAAAATAAAAAGGGCGATAGCATTGAGGATAAATATTGTTCCTAAAGACACCGACATTTGATTGTCATCTGCACGAAGCACCGGAGCTACTGCAGCGATGGCACTACCTCCGCATATTGCAGTTCCGGAAGAAATTAAATAAGAGGTTTTCTTATTTACGTGCAACCATTTTCCGATCAAAAATCCGATGATCATAACCGATGCTACCGAAACGATAGTAAAAATCATGCCTTCTTTCCCTGCCTGTAATGACTCATGAAGGTTCATCCCGAAACCTAACCCGACAACCGAAAACTGTAATAAATATTTAGATGTTTTTTTGCTGAATTTGGGATAGGGTTGTCCTAATGTCAAAGCGAACGCTAATCCTATAAATAATGCGATTGCAGGAGTGACCTGTGGTAAAAGACACACTAAAAATAATACGATAAACAAAGGCTTATCGTATTTCTTGAAAAAATTGTTCATATTCTATTTCTGTTTAGGCTTAATATTTTCAATACGGCCGGAAACAATTGGTTGTTTCATAGCTCTGATAGCCAAATAGATACCGGCTAAAACAAATGGAATGCTCAATAACTGTCCCATATTGAGTATCATATTTTCTTCAAAATCTTCTTGATTGTTTTTCAAAAACTCGATACAGAATCTGGACAGGAAAATTCCGATTAAAAACACTCCGAAGATAAGTCCCGGACGGTCTCCCGCATTCCGTTTCCAATACATATACATCAATAAAATAAAGACAATAATATAACATATTGCTTCATATATTTGAGTAGGGTGGGATGGAGCAGTGAAAATCGGTTCTGCACCTAAATAGTGCCATTGATGAAGGTTTTCAATAAACCGGAATCCCCACGGCAGATCGGTCGGGTGACCAAAGATTTCATGATTCATCAGATTTCCCGTACGTATAAGCGCACCGACAAGGGCAACCGGAATTACGAGACGGTCGAATGCCCATAACGGATTGCGATGAGTTACTCGCTTGGAATAGATCAATAAAGCTATAATGATACCGATTGCACCGCCATGACTGGCAAGTCCGCCTTCCCATATTTTAAAAATATCTAATGGATGGGCTGAGTAATATTCCCATCCGTAGAAAAGGCAATGTCCGAGCCGTGAACCTATGACTGTCGCGATGACTACATAGATAAAGATTTTATCGCACCATCCGGCAGGGGCATTGTCATGCTTGAATATTTTATCTTCGATTTGGTATCCTAACAGAAAACCGATGGCAAAAAATAATCCGTACCAACGTATTTCTCTTGTAAAAATAGTAAAGATTGCCGGATCGACAGTCCAAGTGACAACATCTAACATCTGATCGTTTGTGTTTGATTTTGTAAAAAAAGCCTTGTCAATATCTATTTTATTGACAAGGCACAAAGGTAAGAATATTTTCGTAAGAATTTATATTTTAGTACCCGTATAAATTTATACAAGTCAGATTTGAAAAAAGCAAAGATGACTTGATGATATTTCCTTATTTCTTACACAAGATGTTTGATCAAAGTTTCTCTGTCACCGTAAAGCATATCGATAACAGGTATTTCGATCATAGTATAGCATCCCGGTTGTTGAAGTAATGAAGCTCGGGCTACACCGACCAGATTTTGTGCGGTCAAAGCCGGATTATTGATTTTCATATTGAATTCGAAAAGCTGGTTTTGGGTAGTTCCCGATACACCTTTACGGGTCATGTGTACTCCATGTCCCATATCGAGAAGTGCATTGACGTCTTCTACTTGCATGACGTGCGTTTCGTCATTTATAAAATAGGCATCGTTTTTGATAGCTTTAGCAACTTCTTCGAATTTGTAACCGTCTTTCAATTCGATATATACCATTCGTCGGTGGATTCCTGTTCCGAGAGGAATTGTCATAGATAATGCGGCTTTTACGCCTTCTACGGCTTTTACGGCAACAGTGTGTCCCATGCTCATTCCGGGGCCAAAGTTTGTATAAGTGATGCCTTTAGGAGCACAAGCTTCCATTAAAGCACGGACGATCGAGTCACTGCCCGGATCCCATCCTGCTGCTGTAATCGATACGGAGTTATGTTTTTTGGCGATAGCGTCGAGTCGGCTGCGTAAATCTGCGATTTGTGTATGAATGTCGAAACTGTCTACAGTATTGATACCTAAGGATAAAGCTTTGATTGCAAAATCTTCGACTTTACGGGTTGGAGTACACAGAATTGCGACTGCAACGTCTTGAAGGTTTTCTATGCCTTCGACAACAGGATATTCTCTTAGTTCGTCCGGAACGTTGTTTGCATCTCGGCGAACGATACCTGCTATTTCAAAGTCTGGTGCAGCTTGTAAAGCTTCCAAAACGTATTTCCCGATATTACCGTATCCTACGATAGCTGCTCTTATTTTTTTCATTTTGTTATCTGTTTATATATTTATCTTGAAATATGCTACTAAAACACTGGCAAAGATAGATATTTTCTTTATAGTACGAAATAATTTGGGCTTTACTGTATTGGTTTTAATTAATTTTTTTATTTCGTGAGGTTGAATATCGACATTCGCTTTTTGTATTTTAATCCGAAAGCAAGGAATTTTCGATCTTTTTATTTAAAGAGTTATAGTATCTTTGCATTTTAATATAACAATAAATATATGATTTCTGTTGACGGGCTGACCGTAGAATTTGGAGGCACGACACTTTTTCAAGATGTCTCGTTTGTAGTTAATGAAAAAGATCGCATTGCTTTAATGGGAAAAAATGGTGCGGGAAAGTCCACTTTGTTGAAAATTCTGGCAGGGGTGAGGACACCTTCCCGTGGAAGTATTTCAGTACCTAAAGATACGGTAATTGCATATCTTCCCCAGCATTTGATGACTGATAACAAGCGAACTGTATTTGAAGAGACATCGCAGGCCTTTTCTCATCTTTTTGAGATGGAAAAAGAGATAGAGCGACTTAATAATGAATTGGCTACTCGTACCGATTATGAGTCTGAGGAGTATTATAAGCTGATAGAAGATGTTTCTTTATTGAGTGAAAAATTTTATTCGGTAGATGCGACCAATTATGAAGAAGATGTTGAAAAAGTATTGTTGGGATTAGGTTTTAATCGATCCGATTTTTCCAAATCCACTTCTGAGTTCAGCGGAGGTTGGCGCATGCGTATCGAGTTAGCTAAGTTGTTGCTGAAGCGTCCGGACATTCTGTTGCTCGACGAGCCTACCAATCATTTGGATATCGAGTCGATACAATGGTTGGAGAATTTTC
The DNA here is from genome assembly GCF_982245605.1 of Coprobacter fastidiosus. NCBI lineage: Bacteria > Pseudomonadati > Bacteroidota > Bacteroidia > Bacteroidales > Barnesiellaceae > Coprobacter > Coprobacter fastidiosus. The sequence continues at coordinate 11,993 of NZ_CEVCIF010000034.1, forward strand.
TTGTTTCGAATGCGAAAGCAGTAATCGTAATATCTCACGACCGGGCTTTTGTAGATAACATTACTACTCGGACAATAGAAGTAACTATGGGGCGTATTTATGATTATAAGGTAAATTATTCGAAATATCTCGAGTTGCGGAAAGAACGGCGAGAACAACAGCAGAAAGCTTATGAAGATCAGCAAAAAATGATTGCTGAAACAAAAGAGTTTATCGAACGTTTCAAAGGGACTTATTCCAAAACTTTGCAAGTGCAATCTCGTGTGAAGATGTTAGAAAAACTCGAACTGGTCGAAGTCGATGAAGAAGATACCTCTGCTCTGAAATTACGTTTCCCTCCTTCTCCCCGTTCGGGTAATTATCCGGTAATTATAGAGGATGTTTCGAAATCATACGGTAACCATACTGTATTTTCGAAAGCTACGTTGACTATCGAAAGGGGAGAGAAAGTTGCATTTGTCGGGAAAAACGGTGAAGGGAAATCGACTTTGGTCAAATGTATAATGGGAGAGACGAAGTTTGATGGAACACTAACTCTCGGGCATAATGTAATGATCGGTTATTTTGCCCAAAATCAAGCTTCTCTATTGGATGAGGAACTCACAGTTTTTCAAACGATAGATGATGTTGCCAAAGGGGATATACGAACAAAGATAAAAGATATATTGGGTGCATTTATGTTCGGCGGTGAGAATTCTGCCAAAAAGGTAAAAGTGCTTTCCGGCGGTGAGCGTACCCGTTTGGCAATGATTAAGTTATTGTTAGAATCTGTGAATCTGTTGATCTTAGACGAGCCGACGAATCATTTGGATTTAAAAACAAAAGATATTCTTAAAACAGCTCTTAAAGAATTTGACGGCACATTGATTGTCGTTTCTCATGACCGTGATTTTTTAAATGGTTTGGTGGATAAAGTATATGAATTCGGGAATAAGCGAGTTATAGAACACTTAGGAGGAATATACGATTTCTTGGAAAAGAAAAGAATCGATAACTTGCGTGAGCTGGAACGAAATAATTAATATATTATGTTATGGTAAAGCAAAATTCTTTTTGTCTTCCTGCTTTCAGACGAGGTTTTCATCTGATTACTTCATTGGTAGAAAAGGAACTTCCGGAATTGCCGGAAGAAGGGCTGTTGAATTTGTTCATACAGCATACTTCTGCAGGATTGACTATAAATGAGAATGCCGATCCTTCGGTTCGTACAGATTTTGAGCGATCGTTCAATCATTTAATTCCGGAGAATCAGTCCTATTATACGCATGTATTGGAAGGAAGCGACGATATGCCCGCTCATTTGAAATCTTCTGTGATAGGGGTGTCACTGACCGTTCCTATTCGCAATAAAAAGTTGGCTTTAGGAATATGGCAAGGAATATATCTGTGTGAGTTCAGAGATTATGGAGGCCCTCGTAAATTGATCGCCACAATTTGGTATTAATCAGAAAATAAAAGAAATATATAGCTTATGAAAATATCGGTCGTACATACTATTTTTTTCTCTCCGACACATACATCTTTGAGAATTGCAGATGCTATTGCCGAGGGAATGGGTACTTGTGAACATAAAGAGTTGGATATTACGTATGAGAAACCTGTAAAGAATATTTTAATAGAGGAGGGCGTTGCTGTCATTTCTGTTCCTGTATATGGAGGGCGAGTTGCCGAAACGGCTGTAGAACGCTTGCGTTCGATACGAGGTAATAATATTCCGGCCGTGGTTGCCGTTGTTTACGGAAATAGAGATTATGAAGATGCATTGATAGAGTTACGGGATATTGCAAAAGAGCAAGGTTTCATTCCGGTGTCGGGAGGAGCATTTATCGGAGAACATTCGTACAGCCGTCCGGATCGTCCGGTTGCTGAAGGACGCCCGGATAAAGCGGATATAGATACGGCTTTTGCATTCGGTTCGAAAACAGCAGCTTTTTTAAATGATTGGTCGGGGGAGTTTATTGATTTACAAGTAAAGGGAAATTTCCCATATAAGGTAAAAGGAAATAAAACACCTCAAACTCCGGTTACGATTTCAGAACTTTGCACACAATGCGGATATTGTATCGAAATATGCCCTACACAGTCTATTGAATTGCAAGATGAAATTGTAAGTGATCCGGAGTCGTGTATCAAGTGTTGTGCTTGTGTTAAGGAATGTCCTAATCAGGCAAGAGTGTTTGAAACACCGTTTACCGATTATTTGTTTAAGAATTTTTCATCTCGGCGTGATCCTGAATTGTTTTTTTCTTATCGGAAAATTTAAACAGACTTGAAAAATAAAATCTCCTTATTGAGTTCCTGTTAAAAACTGCAATAAGGAGATTTTATTATATCCGTTATTTTAGCTCTCAAAAAGCGTTATTGTTATTTCCCGGACTTTTTATTTTTTAGAGCTGCTATGACAGCATCATAATTCGGTTCTTGAGTAATTTCCGGAACGAGTTCTTCGTATATGACATTGAAGTTTTCGTCTATTACTACTACCGCCCGGGCTAATAGTCCGGCTAACGGTCCGTCTACCATTTCTATACCATATTGTTGAGAAAAATCCGAGGCTCTGAATGCCGAAGCCGGGATCACGTTTTCTATCCCTTCTGTCGTGCAGAACCGGCTTTGAGCAAAAGGCAGGTCTTTAGATATTGCTATTACAAGCGTATTATCCATATCGGCTGCAAGTTTATTGAATTTGCGAACCGATGTTGCACAGACGCTCGTATCCAGACTTGGGAAAATATTAAGAACCAGTCGTTTCCCTTTCAGGTCGCAACAACTTAATTCACTTAAATCTGATTTTACCAAACTGAAGCAAGGTGCTTTACTTCCTACTTTGGGTAATTCTCCGTTGGTAGAAACGGGATTCCCTTTAAATTTTATTTGAGCCATAATTTTTAATTTTAAATTGTGATTATACTATTGTTTATTTTGAAATAACAAATAAAAGAAATATTCCGTTTAATCTTTTATATTTGTTTCTAATATTTGTTGTAAATTTTGGACCATATCGGGATCATATCCTATTTGTACCCCAATAATTCTTTTTTCGGGAGAGATGACGAATAGAGTAGGATAGTTTGCTATACCGTATTGGGCTGCTATATTTTGAGCATCACAGATAACGATTCCGGGCAGTACGTTTTCTTCTTGATATTTTATCAGATCATCCGAATTTTTTTCAGATAATAAAGTAATCCATAGGAGGCTTTTATTATCAGAGAAATATTTTGCGCAATCCAATGTCTTTTTGCAGAAACTACTTGTAGTATCGACAAATGCAAGTATCAGAGTTCGGTCTTCATATTCCGACAAATCGAATCTTTTCTCATTATTCAGTAGTGGGAGCGAAAAGTTGGGAGCAGTTTTACCTGCTAGGTTTTGGGCTTTAAAATAGTTGCTTCGGAACGGTGCGATAATATTGCCTTTCTGTTTTATGAAATTCTCTTCTGAAAAAAAATTGTTCGGAAAAGGTGTTTTTATATCTGATGATATGTATTTGACGGTGACTGTTTGAGATCCTAAATGTCCGGGATTATTTTCTATTTCCTTAAATATCGGAGTGCCAGACTCAGAATCGAATATGTAGACCGATGATCGAATTGTTTCCCCGTTGATATACTCGTCTATATACAAAGCATTGCATTTACGATTATTTATCAATGTATCGGAGTATGTTTGAAGGCGGTTTTCCGGATTGTTGAGACTTTTTTGCAATCGAGATGCTATTTCCATAGGAAATTCTTCTATAAATAATCCTGAACGATGTATTCCCGGCAATTCGCTTTTATTGTTCATTTTATCATAGAAAGGTGCAGGATCTTCTTCCGCATGATATTCTCGCAATCTGTGATTGCTGAAATTGTAATAGTTTCCGGAGTCGTAATAGATGAAATCTCCGTTTATTGCCGGATTGCTTTCTGATGTGAGATCTATGAAATAAGAATATCCGTATAAGGTATCTGCCGGGTTTTTCTGATATTGAAGAGAGAGTTTGTATTCTACCTCTTCATCGGTCATCGGTAATGTAACGCGGAATAAGGCTTCTCCCCGGTAATGTTCTATTTGGTTTAAACGGGAAATGATTTGTGAGACTTGATTCGTTTCGGAAAAAACGGTTATAAAATAAAAACTGATGCCAATAAGACAGGTTATTTTCTTTATCATATTCTGTGTTGTTAATGACGATACAATAATAACAAAATATGAAAAAAAATGTTTTGATTTTTTGCTTCTTAAACGTTAAGTTTTTGTCTTGAATCGGGCACAGATGTTTTATCTGTTGGAGAGCAAGAGAATTTGCCTTGTATGAAATATTCGGTAGGTATGTCGCATACCCCTTGTCTGTTGTCGATAAACTTAATGAGTTTCTGAAAAATGATATTGTATGAGAGTATTTGCGGATTGCCTATCAAGAACAGCTGTTTACGGGCACGGGTCAATACGACATTCAACTTCCTGTCTATAGTCTGACCATTATCTTTGAATACATTTCCGGTGAGAAATTCGAGCTGGTAAATTTTTTGTACGGTAAATCCGTAAATAATAAAATCTCGTTCGCTGCCTTGATACCGTTCTACTGTGTCGATCGTGATATCCGACAATGCTGGGATATTTAGTTGTTTTATTTCTTTTCGTATCAGAGCGATCTGATTGCGATAAGGAACGATTACCCCTACGGTTTGAGGGTTGAAATTATTTTTGTTTATTGTATAAATTGTTTTTAATAAAGCCGATATACGTATGGCTTCATCTTTGTTCGTTTTATCGGATATGGGGTTCTTGTCTCCTTTTGATACGATAAATGCCAATCGGTGAGAGGCGATAAGATTTTGTAAGCCGTCAGATTTGTCGTAAGAAGGACAATGAAGTATTTCTAATTGATGTTTTAAAGGAATGGGTTTCAACTTTTTTTCATAGAAAATTTCATTTGAGAAAGATGAAATTTCCGGATGCATGCGCCCTTGTTTAAACAACATGTGTATGAAATCTTCCGAACCGTTTTTCTTTTGTATGTTAATCAGCCGTTCGAATAGAGAATTACGACAATCGCTCATTCCTATCTTTATCAATTCTGGTTCTGATACGATAGACTCTCTTTCGGATTGTTGAACCACAGCGGGCAGTTGTTTGTGGTCTCCGATGAAGATAAATTTATCTATGGCTGTTTGATTCTTATGTCTGGCACATAGTATTCCGAGTAAATTCGGTTCGAGAATTTGAGATGCTTCATCGATAATAGCCAGATCGAAATGTTTGATGCCGAATAAGTTGAGTTTTCCCGATATGCTGGTTATCGTTCCTACGAACACCCGGGTCTCCTGAATTACTTTGCGAACAATATCCGCATTCGGATTTAATCGTATTTTCTCATCCAACAGATTTTTTCTAAAACGTTCGTCACAAGATAATTCCGAACCGATTCTGATATATTGGATCTTGTGTTTATCCATCTTGTCACAGATTTCATCTACTGCCCGGTTGGTATAAGCCGACAGTAGTATCGAAGACGATTCGGAGAGGGCTTCTTTCACCATTGCAACCAAAGCATACGATGTTTTTCCTGTACCGGGAGGTCCTATTAGCAAAAAGTAGTCATTGGCTTGTTTGGCTTTCAATATTACATCGTTGAGAAATACATTTTCGGTGTTGTAATTTCCATTTAGTTTTTTTGTAGAATCTTTTGTCGGCAAACGTAAATTCAATAATAACTCTTTTCTTTTTTTATCTGCCGATAAAAAGGCAAATAGGGCTTGATAAATCGAAGTATATGAAGATTCCCAAAAGTCGTGTTCTATCGCCCATTTTTGGTTTTCCGGGAAGATACAAGTATTTTTTTGAGGAGATTGCAGTCTGACGGTTACCTCTGTATAACATATATTCTTGATAGTTCCTCGTAATATTTTCGCTTTACAGGCATTGGGGATATCTCCCTCCGGATATGAATAGAGTAATACTATATCGCCATTTCTGAAGTTAGGCAGTAAATCATCTTCTTGTGACGGGACGGAAAATGTAATCGTATCATACCCTCCGTATATTCCTGACTCTTCTTTATTTACAAGATCAAGTCCTGTTAAAATATCCCCGGTAGATTCCTTTTCTGCTACTTCGCATCTCCATATTCCTGAGAACCCTCTGTTTTTGCTTGAATTCCCGGTTTTTGCAAGAAGATGCTCTTTAGAGATAAAGGTAAAAAGTCTTGCAAAATAGCATTTTTCGAGATCTGATGCGTTTTGATATATACTTAATATTTGCCGGATATGAGGAAGCTGGAATTTTTTCCAGAGCACGTTTGTTTTTGCATTTATATTTAGCTCTTCCGGAGTCAGATTTTCGAGAATATTTTTTATTGCACCTTCTGCGTAGAGCATTTCATATTTGACTATACGGTTTCTTAGTCTTAAAATTTTCCTCATGAGGTTGGGGTCGGAAGAACTTTCGAGCATCAGTCCGTCGGGATACTTCGAATATAACAGATATTGTTCCGAATCTTTATTTTTGATGTTGAAATTATAAGAGAGCAGCAAACGGTATAGTAACATCTGGATATAATGTTCTTCTTTATGCCTGTTGGTATAAATATCTCTTTTACCTGACTTTTGTTCCATCAAAATTTTGTAATTATCCTGTAAAAGGTCTACACGTCCTTGAATACCCAGTTCTTTGCAGATAAAAGACGGTTCGAGAATGAGCTTGTCCCGTTCGATGTTATGAATTTCGGGAAAAATTTTTTCAACGAAATTCCGGATATTTTTCATCTGTTCTTTTGCCTGATGATGAAAATCTTTCAGACTTTCCTCGCACGTGATTATTTTTAGTGCAGACTTAATGAAGAAGCGTTTGATCGAGTTATTATAACTGTTCTCATGCAGATCTTGTGTATTGATGGTTTCATCGAGAAATTGTCCGGCCAGATTTCCTAAGAGCATAGCCGAGGTGTTTCGGGCAGGCGATATTTTTTCCAACAGATAATTGCAGGGATGATCACCATATTCTTTCCAGCAACGGGCTATTGTGGAGATCTCGAGTAGATAGTCCGGTTCGTAAATGATTTGTTCCGGACAAAAAATCCCGTTTTTTTCGATTTTCGTGTTCAACAGATATAATTGTGTATTCTCGGCTAACAAATCGGTTATGTAGTCGAGATCGTTATTTTGAGCATATTTGTGATAATCTATTTTTACGAAAACCGAATTATCATCTTCGGTGTAGCCTGTGATGAAATCTTTATCCCAAGACGAAACGGTGATTCTTATATTAATATCGGGTGCATAGTCTGCAGATGTGATTGACCGGGTTGCATGAGGAAGGCATTCTTTTAAGTTTTCGGGAATCGGTCTCCCGTATATTTTTGCAATGAAATCGGACAAGCTTTTCAGGTCATATAAATAATCCTCGTATGAAGGAATATCCCGATTTTGTCTTATCCGGTTACAATGAATGCGGAATTTGTTGAGATGATATATTTCTGTATCCGAAAAATCATAATTTTTACAAATATAGGTCATTCTTGGAAATACACCGGAGAAGCTGATGCGACAATTTTGCGTCTTTTCTTCGATTATATTGATAAAGACGGTATATAAGCCGGCATATTTCCTTTTAACGGAAAATTCTTTATTATTATGTATCTCCGTTATATCTTGAAAATAAATATCGGGGAAATGATACTGTTTCGATTCAGAGTCGGATACTTTATTTTCTATGTACATTTTTTATACAGAAAGCCATTTATAAGAATCTTCTATCGAAAAATTTCTTTTTTTACAATATTCGGCCCGTTGTTCCATATCGATTTGTCCGATATGGAAATAAGCAGATTGCGGATGAGCTATCATAATTCCTGAGACCGTAGAGTTCGGCTTCATTGCACCGTTTTCGGTTAATGAAACATCGATTCGGTCGAATCCGAGCAGCTTGTCGATGTCGAAAGCAAGCGATTGGTCGGGAAGAGATGGATAGCCGATTGCCGGACGAATTCCTTGATAATGTTCTTTCAGCAAGTTTTCTACCGTTGCGGTCTCATTCGGTGAATATCCCCATATCTCTTTTCGCACCCGATAATGTAGAAGCTCGGTTGCAGCTTCGGCGATGCGGTCAGAGAGAGATTGCAGTAAAAGGGCATTATAATTATCATCTTGCTGTTTGTAGTATTCGATCCGGTTCTCGATTTCTTTTCCTGCCGTTACTGTAAAGACTCCAATGTAATCTGTCTTTTGGGTGTCTGCTGGCATGATGAAATCTGAAAGCGAATAATAGCAGGCTTCGCTTCCTTTTTTTTGTACTTGCTGTCGCAAGCAAGGTATGATGTGCGATACGCCTTCTTTCTGAATATATATAGACTCATTTTGAGAATTTGCCTCGAATATTCCGACCAAAATATCCGTTTCAGTTTGGTCTTCGATCAGTTTGTCGAGCATTCGGGAAGCCTCTTTATATAATTGCATCGCTTCGGCAGCCTTTGCTCTTTCTTGCTCCGGAAATTGGGTAAGCCAAGATGCCTTGCAGTGGTCACATCCGTTTATGAATGCGATAGATGCGAATTTCCCTCCTAATTTCCATGCATTGAAAAAGAATATCCAATTGATGTAAGGGCGAATTTCTTTAATTGAAAAATGCAGTTCTTGAACCTGTCCGGTCAATAACGGCTTTACCGGATTATATTTTTCCCACTCTATTTTGATTTTATGATTTCTCGCGTTGCTTAACGGAGTGAGAAGTATTTTTTCTTGAATAGATTCTCTGAGTTTTTCTTGTTCCTTTTTTAGTTGTTCCAAGAAAATTTTTCGGGTTTCGCTGTTTGCCAGTTGTGCTGCGATCAGAGGATTTTGAGAAGCGTCTTTCACGTGAATCACCGGACCGCTGTAATGAGGGGCTATTTTTACGGCAGTATGTATTTTTGAAGTCGTTGCTCCACCGATCATGAGAGGAATTGTCATCCCTGCTTTCTCCATTTCTTCAGCTACGTGACACATCTCTTCGAGAGATGGAGTAATAAGCCCGCTTAAGCAGACGATGTCCACTTTTTCTTCGATGGCGGTTTTTATGATTTTTTCGGTAGGAACCATAACCCCTAAATCGATAACTTCATAGTTGTTGCACGCCAAAACGACTCCTACGATATTTTTCCCGATGTCATGAACATCACCTTTAACTGTTGCCAGTAAGAACTTGCCGGCTTTTTCCGGAGAACTTTTGTCTGCTTTATCAGCTTCGATAAACGGTTTAAGAATGGCTACCGCTTGTTTCATTGTACGAGCTGTTTTTACGACTTGCGGTAAAAACATTTTCCCGGCACCAAATAGTTCTCCTACCGTGTTCATTCCTTTCATAAGCGGACCGTCTATGACTTTTACGGCCTTGCCATATATTCGCATGGCTTCGGACAAATCGGTTTCCAGATTTTCGGATATACCTTTGATTAATGCATATTCCAATCTCTCGTCTAAGGTCATTTCGTCTCTTATATCTTTTTTTTCTACGGTCTTGCCGTTTTGCCGATTTTTTAATTCTTCGGCGAGAATTATCAGTTTTTCAGTAGCGTCCGGTTTCCGGTTCAGTATTACATCCTCGATGACCGAAAGAACCTCTTTCGGTATGTCTGTATATGTGACGGAAGTTCCGGGATTGACGATTCCCATATCCATTCCGGCTTTAACAGCATGAAAAAGAAATGCTGCATGCATTGCTTCTCGTATGTAGTTGTTCCCTCGGAAAGAAAAAGAGAGATTGCTGATTCCTCCGCTGACTTTTGCTCCGGGTAGATTCTTCTTGATCCATGTCGTAGCTTTGATGAAATCGATGCCGTAATTCAGGTGTTCGTCTATACCTGTTGCTACGGCCAATACATTCGGATCGAAAATAATATCGTTTGGATCTATATCTGCTTTTTGGGTCAATAGTTTGTATGCCCGTTTACATATTTCTATCTTGCGGTCGAAGCTGTCTGCCTGTCCATTCTCGTCGAATGCCATGACAACCATTGCAGCTCCCAGCTTCTTAATCATACGGGCATGCTCGAGAAATATGGTTTCGCCCTCTTTCAGGCTGATCGAATTGACAATAGATTTACCCTGTACGCATTTTAGTCCTGACTCTATTACTTCCCATTTGGATGAATCGATCATAATAGGAACTTTCGATATTTCCGGCTCGGAAGCAATCAGGTTTAGAAATGTAATCATTTCCGATTTTGCGTCGAGCATGGCATCATCCATGTTTATATCGATGATTTGAGCACCGTCTTCTACTTGTTTTCGGGCGATGCCCAAAGCTTCTTCGTAATTTTTTTCCGAAATGAGGCGGAGGAATTTACGAGAGCCGGCAACATTGCATCTCTCTCCTACATTGATGAAGTTGTTTTCCGGCTTTATTTCGAGACGTTCTAATCCGGAAAGCCATAAGACATTCGGTTTATCAATGGGAATATGAGGCTGTTTCCCATCGATTAACTCATTATATAATTTTATATGAGCAGGAGTAGTACCGCAACATCCTCCTATGATGTTAACCAGTTTCTCTTCAACGAACTCTCTCATTTGATTTGCCATGGTTTCGGGAGTTTCGTCATATTCTCCGAAACGGTTCGGTAGTCCGGCATTGGGATAAGCACTGATATAATACGGTGCGATTTCGGATAATTGTTTCAAAAAAGGTTTCATGTCTCGAGCTCCAAAGGAACAGTTTAATCCTAATGTAAGAATCGGGGCGTGTTGTATCGATGCGAGAAAAGCTTCTAATGTTTGTCCCGACAATGTTCGACCTCCGGAATCGGATACTGTGGCAGAGACCATGATTGGAACGTGAATTCCGGTTTCTTCCATTGCCTCAGTAGCGGCAAATAAAGCTGCTTTTGCATTTAACGTGTCGAATACGGTTTCGACCAATAGAGCATCTATCCCGCCGGAGAGCAAAGCTTTTATCTGTTCCAGGTAAGAAAATACCAGATCATCGTAGCTCAAAGATCTGAATGCAGGATTATTTACGTCCGGAGACATCGATGTGGTTTTGTTTGTCGGTCCGATAGATCCGGCAACAAAACGAGGTTTATCTTCTGTCGTGTATTTATCGGCTGCTTTGCGAGCTAATTGCGCTGCTTTTATATTTATTTCCCGTATATGATTCTGCATGCCGTAATCGCTCATCGACACGGATGTTGCATTAAATGTATTTGTTTCGATGATATCCGATCCGGCTTGTAGATAAGCTTCGTGTATTTCGCTGATGATTTGGGGTTGAGTGAGACATAAAATATCATTATTGCCTTTAAGCTCTTCGGGATGGTTAGTAAAAAGTTCTCCTCGATAGTCGCTTTCAGACAGGTTATAACGTTGAATCATAGTACCCATTGCACCATCGAGAATCAATATTCGTTGCTTTAGCGCATCTTGTATCGTCATATTTTTCTGAATTTGTGATCTTTTGCTCTCTTACGTTTTATTCTTTTAAGCGAAAACAAAGTTATAAAAAAATAGGAAAGTGCCGGAGAAATATTTATTTCTTAATTTTTGAGGGATTTTTTGCAATATAATCTTTCCAACTTGTATAAGCTTTTTCCGTTTGCGGGCGATTTGTTTGGAAAAAATGACATAAAGCGGCAGCTAACCCGTCTGTGGCATCTAATTGCGGCAGCATGTTTTCTTCCGGAATATGTAACATTCGTTTTAGCATATCTGCGACTTGTTCTTTAGAGGCGTTACCGTTTCCGGTGATAGACATTTTTATTTTCAGAGGTGCATATTCTGTAATAGGAATATCTCGGTATAATGCCGCTGACATCGCTACACCTTGTGCTCTTCCGAGCTTTAACATAGATTGGACGTTCTTTCCGAAAAAAGGCGATTCGATAGCCATCTCATCCGGATGATATTGGTCTATCAGTCCTAACACCCTTTCGAATATCCTACGTAATTTCATATAATGATTATCGAATTTATTAAGCTGCAAGATACCTAAGGTAATAAGTTCCGGCTTATTACCGTTTATTTTTAGTACTCCGTACCCCATGACTGTAGTTCCGGGATCAATACCGATAATAATTCTTTCCTTCGGCATATTATTCGATAATTTCGAGAAGTGTAGTAAACCCTACGACTTGATCTTTGAATTTTTCGGTCAAAGCATGTGCTAGATCATCTCCGGTCTCGTTATACCAGCGAGACAAAGAAGCCGTATCTTTTACGTGAAATTGGAGTGAGAAATTTTCTCCTTCATTTTCGTTTCCTGTTATTATACGACAAAGCTGAGGTTCGCTTAATTCTTCATGTTGTAAAGCTGTCGGAATATATATTTCCTTTATCCAGTTGATGAATATTTCTTTTATATTGTCAGATGCGTGGTATGTTGTATTGATTATGATCATTGTTTTTATTTATAATTATTAGTGCTGATCGAGGTAAAACAAATTCGATTTTTTAGAATTTGAAATGCGACTTATTAACTATGAATGAACTGTCAAAAGAGATTTTCATAAAATTTGAATAACTCTGTATTTCCCGTTTTTATATATTGCAAAAATAGAAAAACTTCGTGATATATTGTGATTATTCGAAAATGATTCTATCTTTGCATCAAGAAAAGGGGGCATTAGCTCATCTGGCTAGAGCGTTTGACTGGCAGTCAAAAGGTGGCAGGTTCGAGTCCTGTATGCTCCACTTTGTTTTTTTTAAAGCGCTTATAATCAATAAATTATAAGCGCTTTTTGTTTTTAGGAGTCAAAATAGGAGATGAATTTATTTTCTGTTTATATAGAATACCAAGTATTGAAGCATCTCAAAATTGCTTACGTTGGTAATTAATACCTTTTATCTCAATTTTTTTGTTATTCATTTTAATAAGTAATGTATGAGAGTATTTAATTGGATTTGAAAAAGAAGTAATCAAATATTTATATAATACAACAAATACTGATGAGTTTATATATAAAAATATTTGAATTCAGTTTAGGGTTAAATATCTTCTCCTAATTTATTTCCTGTTAATTTGTAAATTTCTTTATTCTTTTGTATCTGTTTCTAACAGTTCAGCTAACGACTGTTTAAGTTGTTCCCGGATACGATGTATTTGACTTTTTACCGTACCTTCTGGGATATTTAGAATTTCTGATATTTCGGCATATCGTTTTCCTTCAATAAGAAGTTTTATTATTTTTCTACTTTGGTTGTCTAAAAGATTCAAAACTTCCAGAATGTAGTTGTAATCATAATTTATTTGAACAGGTTCGCCTCCTTCGATTTTATATTGGTCTTGAGGATCGAGAATTATGGCTTTTTCCTGAAGTTGTTTTATCTTTCTTCTGTCTGAAATAAAAAGATTCTTAATAAAAGTATAACCTATTTTAATCGGATAGTAATGGCTTTCGAATTTATTACGGTTCTCCAATATTTTAACATTTGTTTCTTGTACTAAGTCCCATGCGTATGTCGGGTTATGCGTTAAAGCTATGGCAAAATTTAAAAGTTTTTCTTGAATGCAGAGTAACTCATGTTCGAAATTAAAGGTTTCCATTTATTTTGAATTTATCGTGAACAAAAAGGAATCCTCGTCGGTTAATCAATTGCTTAATCTTAATTAACGGTACACAAACATACACACGACGAGGATTCCAAAGATCTTCTTCGTGCATGTTTGTGCATCCGTACATAAGATTAAGCACCTAAATGTACATAAAATTTTCATCGTATAGCTTTGTGAAATCTTATTTTTTCTTTTTGCTAAAAAAATTGCTATGTTAAATTCGTCTTTGACATTGTTAATAATATGGGGTTTTTATGTGAAATGGTATATCTATAATAATTATAATATATGTGTAATTTAATATATTTATACTATTCGCATTTGATGGGGATAAAATTTTTTTGATCTTGGTTTATTTATATATTCACTTGTATGTTACCGATAGGTAACATATATTTGTTTCTGAATGTTATATTAAACTATATGGAAAGAGAACTTTTAAGAAACAGAAAAGCGACAGAGCAACGTTTATTGTCAGCTATACAGGAATTGATTGAGGAATCCGGTTTCGAGAAATTAGGTATAAATGCCGTAGCATCCAAAGCCGGAGTATCGAAGATGCTTATATACAGATATTTCGGGTCATTAGACGGACTTGTGGCGGCTTATATCGAACAGTATGATTTTTGGATAAATTTTAAGTCGAATTTACCGGATAGGGAGGGATTGGAGAATTTTATAAAAGAGATGTTTCATTGTCAGATTGCTGTTCTTAGGGGAAATTATACATTACGTCGGTTATATCGATGGGAGTTGATGTCCGGTAATAAATTTATCAAAGATTTGAGGAGACAGAGAGAAGACAAAGGTGTATGGCTTATAGAGGCTGTGTCCCGGTTGTCCGGTCATCCTTGTAGAGAAGTTGCCGTTATTGCGACATTGTTGAGTGCGTCGATCAGTTATCTTGCTTTACTTGAGGAAAATTGTGACTTCTATAATGGTATTTCTCTTCAGACAGATGAGGGATGGGAACAATTACAGGAAGGAATAGATGAGCTTATCTCCCTTTGGATTTCAAAATTGTGAAATTAAAATTTAGGATTATGAATAGAAAAGATGCTTTGTTTATAATAGAACAAACTGTAAAAGCTCCTTCGGGGCATAATACTCAGCCTTGGTTATTCGGAATTGATGAGAATTATATACGTATATATCCGGATATAAGCAAATGTTTACCGATAGTCGATCCTGATAATCGGGAGCTTTTTGTATCGTTAGGTTGTGCTGTTGAGAATTTTTTTTGGGCTGCTCAAAAGCGGGGATATAACGTGACATTTGATATTCGGAAAGATGGGGAAGTTTTTGCAATTCTGACATGTGCGAAAGAAAAAAATGATTCAGTTTTAGAGATGTTTGATCAGATTTCTGTACGGCAGACCAATCGAAAAATATATTCAGGAGAAAAAATTTCGTCAGATATAATTGGGGTGTTGGAGTCGGTATCTTGGACAGATTGTGTAAAAGTACATTTGTTCCCGAATCGGTCGGATTCGTTTGATTTGCTGAAAAACTATATTGTAAACGGGAATACTATACAATTACGGGATAAGGTGTTTAAAAATGAGTTGAAAAAGTGGATGAGATATAATTATAAACATGCTATGGAAACTAAAGATGGTTTGAGTTATTCTGTTTTTGGAGCACCCGATTTGCCTCGTTTTGTTTCGGAATTGGTTATGGAAACCTGTTTGAATCCGTTGATTCAGAATCGTAGTGACTCAAAAAAAATAGAATCTTCATCTCATTTTGCTTTATTTACTGTGCCTGAAAATGATATTATCAATTGGATTATGTTGGGGCGTGTTTTACAACGTTTTTTGTTAAAAGCTACACAATGCGGTATTGCATGTGCCTTTATGAATCAGCCTTGTGAAATAGCAGAATTATCGGTCACGTTGAGACAAAACTTATTTCTTTCAGGGTATCCGGTAATATTGTTGAGAGTTGGTTATGCTTTACCTGCGGCACACTCTTTGCGTCGTCCGTTGTCTTGTTTTATCAAAGACTGATTTGTAAAGAGAAATCAAATATCTGTTTTTTGTCGAATCTATATCCCGAGGATTTTCATATCTCTCGGGATATGTTTCTCAAATACTGAATTTATTTATAGAAAAATTTAGGAGACAGGCTCTAACGCCTTCCTTTAATTTTTTTCCATAGAATATCGTTCGATGCCTAAACTTTCATAAGCCTTTTTCAACTCTTCTTCGTTATCGCTGATTACAAGAAGTTTGTCTCCCGGATTAATCGTTGTGTGCCCTTTAGGAACAAAATATTTGTTGTTCCGTTTCACCATTACGGCGAGAGTATTGTCCGGCAGTGTCAGATTCATCAATTTATTACCGTTTGCAAGAGCGGTTTCGGTAATTTGTATTTCCGACATAGATGATTTTATTTCATCCGGTAATGATACGTCGAACTCTTTTTTCGTTTCGTCTTCAGAGTCCAACTTTAACCATCTGGCCATAGCGCTCACAGTAGTGCCTTGTACCAGTAAGGAAATGATCGTGATGAAAAAGACGATATTGAATATGAATTTTGAATTTTCGATGCCTGCGATTAACGGATAAGTGGCAAAAATTATAGGTACAGCTCCTCTAAGTCCTACCCATGATATATATACGCGTGCTTTAGTGGTAAAATTTTTGAATGGTAACAAGCACAGAAAAACAGTGATGGGGCGAGCAAATATGATCATAAAAATACCGATCAATAGACCGATACCGATAACGGGTAATAATTCGGAAGGATTGACCAATAACCCTAATGTGAGGAACATGACGATTTGAAACAACCATGAAAAGCCGTCGAAAAAAGTCGCTGTACTCCGTTTGTGTACCATTTTTTTATTCCCTACGACCAGTCCGGCAATATATACGGCAAGATAACCGTTTCCTTTCAGCAGGTCTGTAAAAGAGAATATAAAGAACGAGAAAGCTAATAGTAATACTGGATATAAAGATTGGTTGTCTATATTTATACGGTTCATAACCCAAACCGTTACTTGTCCCAGAATATATCCGGACAATGCTCCTACACTTAGTTGAATGAGTAACATCCCGATCGATTGCCATACATTAAATTCTCCGATCTGTATAATTTGTATTAAAAGAATTGTGAGCATGTATGCCATAGGGTCATTACTTCCGCTCTCTAATTCTAATACCGGTCGTAATCTTTGTTTGAGTCCTAATCCTTTGGAGCGTAAAATAGAAAAGACCGAAGCTGAGTCTGTAGAGGACATAACGGCAGCAAGCAGCATTGATTCCATTAGGGTCAGATTCGGACAATTCGGTATGTATCCGGAGATGTAATAAATAAAACCTCCTGTAATGATTGTGGTGATTAATACACCTATTGTTGCTAAAATTACACCCGAACCTGCTATCGGTTTGATTTCTGTGAATTTGGTGTCCATACCTCCGGAAAAGAGTATGATACTTAATGCTATTACTCCGATAAATTGAGCTTCATGCGGATTGTGAAATTGTATTCCTAACCCGTCACTGCCGAAAATCATTCCTACTCCTAAAAACAGGAGCAATGCCGGAACTCCGAATTTGTAACCGGCTTTGCCGGCGATAACACTGATAAATAGTAAAATAGATCCTATTAAAAGAATGTTTCCTGTGTCTAAAATCATAATTCTCCCGAATGAGTATATTTAGTTATAACAAATAATATCAAAAGTTGATTATCTTCTTTATGTGCTTTGGAGTGAATAGCAGATAGATAATACTTAGATATGTTTATTTCTTCAAATATAAGTATAATTCTTTAAAAGAAATAATATGGGAGAAAATATTTTATCTGGATTTTTCTCTATGAACAAACTGTGAGTATTTGTGGTTATTTATAGAAGGTTAATTGGAAATTGACATACATATCAAAAAAAAATGAATTATGAAAGTTGGAGACTTGGGACTGATCGGTTTGGGCGTAATGGGGGCGAATTTGGCTCTTAATTTTGAACGTAACGGTTATGTTGTGGCCGTATATAATCGGAAAGAAGGAGAGGGACAAGATGTCGTATCTCGTTTTATGGAAGAGAGTGGAAAAAATAAAAACTTCATACCGGCCGATACGATAAGAGAGTTGGTCGGTAAAGTATCTCGTCCTCGAAAAATAGTATTGATGGTAACTGCCGGTGATCCGGTAGATGAGTTGATAGATCAGCTTTTGCCGCATTTGTCTTTGGGAGATATTGTAATAGACGGAGGAAATTCCGATTTCAGAGATACGGACAGAAGGGTTCGTTTTATGGAAAGTCGGGGTATCTGGTTTGTCGGATGCGGTATTTCCGGAGGAGCTGAAGGAGCTTTAAACGGAGCTTCTATAATGCCGGGCGGATCGGTAGAGGCTTGGCCGTTTATAAAGGACATGCTGCAGTCGATCGCTGCAAAATTAGAAGACGGTTCTCCTTGTTGTCTGTGGATCGGTCCGGGTGGTTCCGGACATTTTGTTAAAATGGTTCACAATGGAATTGAGTATGGAGATATGCAGCTCATCGCCGAAACGTATGCGATATTGAAACAAGCATTGGGTTTAGGCAATGATGAAATATCTCGCTTGTTCGAATTATGGAATCATGGAGATTTGAATAGTTATCTGATCGAGATAACGGCATCAATATTACGTTATAAAGAAAAATCCGGAGAGTATCTGGTTGACAAGATAAGAGATGTTGCCCGGCAAAAAGGTACGGGACGCTGGTGTGTTGAAGTGGCGTTGAATGAGGGAGAGCCTTTGACGTTGATTACGGAAGCCGTATATGCACGGATGCTTTCTGCTTTACCCGAAATTCGACGAGAAGCGGCATCCTGCTATCCGGATAATATAACGGAAAAATGGCATGATACGGGCTTTTCCGTTGATATGGCACGGGATGCATTATATGTTTCCAAAATGATTTCCTATGCACAAGGCTTTTCTTTATTACAGCGGGCCTCGTCTCATTATGGATGGCATTTAGATTGTGCATCTATTGCATATATTTGGCAAAACGGCTGCATAATCCGATCTGCATTTTTGGGAAAGATCGTTTCTGCGTATAAGAAAGATCCGTTTCTCGGCAATCTTTTGTTCGATGGTTATTTTAAAAATACGGTTATTTCTTTGCAAAACGGGTGGAGAATTCTGATATCTCGGGGATTGTTTTCGGGAATTCCTTTACCGTGTATGACAGCCGGACTTACTTATTTTGATGGTTTACGTACTGAAAATTCGACAGCTAACTTAATACAAGCACAACGAGACTTTTTCGGAGCACATACCTATGAACGGACGGATGCAGATTCTGGGGTATTTTTTCATGCCGATTGGAAAAATTTTTAATAATAAGATAAGAATAAAGGTTTGGAATTATGGAAAAAGCAGATGCTCAAATGTTGCTGATTTTTGGAGCTTCGGGTGATTTGACTACTCGAAAATTGATTCCGGCGTTATATGAATTGTATGTCCGTAATTTATTGCCTGAAAATTTCGTCATTTTGGGTGCGGCACGTACGGTATTGACAGATGATGAATTCCGAAAAAAACAGCGTGACGGTATATTGACTTCACAAAAAGAACTTTCGGCTAAAGACGCTCGCTTGAGTTTTTTCCTGAAACGTGTTTATTATATGGGTTTTGATACGCAAAATACAGATGAATATGAACTATTGAAAAATCGAGTAGAGGAGTTGCAAAAGCTTTATTCTTTACCCGATAGTATCGTTTTTTATATGGCAACACCTCCGGAAATGTATGAGGTAATACCCCTTGGATTGCAAAAATGTGGTCTGGCTTATACATCTGATGGATTTCGTCGGATTGTTGTCGAAAAACCATTCGGGATTAATGTGGAATCGGCTAAACATCTTACTCGGTTATTGGAGTCGATATTCGATGAGCATGATATTTACCGAATCGATCATTATTTAGGAAAAGAGACTGTGCAGAATATTCTTGTACTCCGGTTTTCGAATGGCATATTCGAACCTTTATGGAACAGGAATTATATAGATCATGTGGAGATTGTTTCTTCCGAAACATTGGGAATAGGGAATAGAGGAGGCTATTATGAATCATCGGGAGCTTTGCGAGACATGGTGCAAAATCATCTGTTGCAATTAATGGCTTTTATTGCAATGGAACCTCCTGTGGCATTCGATCCGGAGTCTATAAGAGACGAGATAGCTAAAGTATTCAAGTCCTTGCATCATTATACTCCTGAAGAAATGCAAGAGCAAATTGTGCGCGGACAATATACAGCGGGAACGATAGCCGGGGAGAGTGTACAGGGTTATAGAGATGAAAAAAACGTAAGTGGCGATTCGGTCAGAGAAACATATGTGGCTATGAAAATCGAATTGGATAACTGGCGTTGGGCAGGGACTCCGTTTTATATTTATACGGGAAAGCGGTTGTCTGAGAAAAAAACAGAAATTATCATTCATTTCAAATCGACTCCACAGCAATTATTTGTAGGGCAGTGTTCTGGAAGTTCTTGCAATCAGTTGATTATTCGTGTGCAACCTAATGAGAGTATAGCTTTGCGCTTCGGACTTAAAATTCCCGGTTCGGGATTTGAAGTTCGTCAGGTGAGTATGGACTTTTTATATAGTTCATTGTCCGATAAAAAGCTACCGGATGCTTACGAACGCTTGTTATTGGATGTTATGTTGGGGGATTCAACACTTTATTCCCGGGCAGATGCACAGGAAGCAAGTTGGAATTTTATAGATCCGATTATAAAAAATTGGGTTAAGAGAAGAAAGGATGGCCTCGCTTTTTATGCTTCTGGAAGTGATCCTGAAGAAATAGATCGTTTAATGCCTCATGATAAAAAATGCAATTGTTGTAATGAAATGATGTGATAAAATAAATGCTATATGGAAATTTATTATGCTAAATCTCCCGAAGATGCTTTGAGGAGGATGACAGATAAACTGATAAAGATCATGCAATCGAAACCAGGTCTTGTCCCTTTTAATCTGGCGCTGTCAGGAGGTAGTACTGCACAACGGATTTTTGCTCTTTGGCAAGAGGAATATAAACAGCAGATAGATTGGAATCGAATCCGTTTTTATTGGGTGGATGAACGATGCGTGTCTCCTGAAGATGATGAAAGTAATTTTAAACATGCCGATCAACAATTATTCAGACCGATAGGAATCCCTCGGACGCATATTTACCGTATTTTCGGAGAAAAAGACCCGTCTATGGAGGCAAATCGTTATTCGGAGCTTATAAATCAGCAACTCCCTAAGAAAAACGGACTCCCTTATTTTGACGCAATTATATTAGGAATCGGTCTTGACGGACACACAGCTTCGATATTTTCATCTTGTAATTTTTTATTGAATGATACGAGATCGTATGCTGTAGCGGTACATCCAGAATCGAAACAGTTGCGTATAACGTTGACCGGGCCTGTCATATTGAATAGTACACCATTACTCGTTCCGGTAATAGGGGAAAATAAAAAAGCGATCTTTGAACGATTGCTGGAAGCCCGTACGATTACCGAGAGTTTTCCGGCAGCGTGTATTATGTATCGAGCAGCATCAACATCGGTTTTTACGGATATAAAAGAACGGTAATTCTAATCATCGAGTAAATCCGGACGAAGGCGACGGGTACGTTCAATAGATTGTTCATGTTGCCATTCTTCGATTTTTCTCTGATGCCCCGATAGGAGTATCTCGGGAACTTTCCACCCTTTATATTCGGCCGGTCGTGTATATACGGGCGGTGCTAATAAATTGTCTTGGAAAGAATCCGATAAAGCCGATTGTTCGTCTCCGATTGCGCCGGGTATAAGCCGTATTATGGCATCCGATATTATGGCTGCCGCTAATTCTCCGCCGGTAAGGACATAATCTCCTATTGATATTTCTTTGGTAATCAGATGTTCTCGAATGCGGTAGTCGATACCTTTATAATGTCCGCACAAGATAATTAAATTTTGGCATAACGATAAAGAGTTTGCCATCGGTTGATTGAATGTTTCGCCATCGGGAGAAGTATAAATGATTTCGTCATAATTTCTTTCCGATTTCAGTTTAGAAATAATTCGATCTATCGGTTCGACTTGCATCACCATTCCGGCTGAACCACCGAAAGGATAATCATCTACGCGTCGATGTTTGTTAGTAGAATAATCCCGGAGATTATGTACCACTATCTCTGCCAGCTTTTTATCCTGAGCACGTTTTAGTATGGAGTGATTTAATGGTCCTTCCAATAGTTCCGGTAAAACGGTGATGATGTCGATGTGCATACTTTCTTAATTTGGCTGCAAAAATAGGACTTTACGGATGATTATGCAACCCTTTTATTTTGTTTATTTTTTGCATATAGGCTATAAAGTTCGCTTAATTGCCCGTATGAATCATTTTAAAATTTCCTATATTTGCATACCGTAACAGGCATAATCAATGAATGAAATAAAAGAGAAAATAGAACATTTGCGGCGGGAACTGAATGAACATAATTATAATTATTATGTATTGAATGCTCCTGTTATATCAGACCGGGAATTTGACCGGATGATGGAAGAACTGCAACAATTAGAAAAAGAATATCCTCAATATAGCGATCCTAACTCTCCGACACAACGGGTAGGCAATGATATTAATAAGGCTTTCACTCAGGTGAAGCATAAATATCCTATGCTTTCTTTGGGAAACACTTATACGATCGATGAAGTGGCATCGTTTTATGACCGGGTGCGTTCGGGACTTAATGAAGATTTTCGTATTGTAGGAGAATTGAAATATGACGGCACGTCTATATCACTTACATATCGGCACGGGAAGTTGCTTAGGGCTGTAACGAGAGGCGACGGTGTACAAGGAGATGATGTCACGGAGAATGTGAAGACGATTCGTAGTATTCCTTTGCAATTAAGGGGAACTGGATATCCGGATGAATTTGAGATACGAGGCGAGATCTTGATGCCTTGGACGGTTTTTGAACAATTGAATGCAGAGAGAGAAAGAGAAGAGGAAACTCTTTTTGCCAATCCTCGAAATGCCGCATCCGGTACATTGAAACTGCAGAACTCTGCGATTGTAGCATCCCGTAATTTAGATGCTTACTTATATTATCTTTTAGGCGAAGATCTGCCGTCTGATGACCATTATGAAAACTTGCAGATAGCACGTTCTTGGGGATTTAAGATTTCAGATGCCATGCAGGTGTGCCATTCTTTAGAAGAAATGAAAGCATTTATCGATTATTGGGATGTAAACAGAAAAAATCTGCCTGTTGCAACTGACGGTATTGTTTTTAAAGTAGCTTCTTTAAGGCAGCAAAAGAATTTGGGATATACCGCAAAATCTCCTCGTTGGGCGATGGCATATAAATTTCAAGCGGAACAGGCACTTACCCGATTGAATTCTGTCTCTTATCAAGTGGGACGTACCGGAACGGTTACCCCGGTTGCTAATCTTGATCCGGTTCAATTATCGGGAACTGTCGTAAAAAGGGCTTCGTTACATAATGACGATATTATACAATCCCTTGATTTGCATATCGGAGACATGGTATTTGTAGAGAAAGGAGGAGAGATTATTCCGAAAATTACAGGAGTGGATTTTGATGCGAGAGGGTTATTGATAGGAGAGAAGGTGACTTTTGTAAAACAGTGTCCTGAATGCGGAACGCCTTTGGTTCGTTATGAGGGTGAAGCTGCGCATTATTGTCCGAATGAGATGGGATGCCCCCCTCAGATAAAGGGACGGATAGAACATTATATCAGTCGTCGTGCTATGGACATAGACGGCTTGGGGCCTGAAACGATAGATCTGTTTTACCGATTGGGAATGGTACGGACAGTTGCGGATTTATACAGTTTGAATGAGTCGGAGATTGCATCTTTAGAAAGATTGGGAGAAAAATCGGCACATAACATTATAGAGGCTGTCGATAGATCTTTACAAGTACCTTTTGAACGGGTTTTGTTCGCATTGGGAATTCGTTTTGTAGGAGAGACTGTCGCAAAGAAGTTGGCGAACTCTTTTGTTTCGATAGAAGCTTTGGAGGCAGCAACTTTAGACGATTTGGTCGATGTCGATGAAATCGGTCCTCGTATAGCTCAAAGTGTCCGGGCTTATTTTGAGAATGAGCAGAACCGGAATTTGATAAAACGTTTGGAAGAAGCTGGGGTTCAAATGAGAATTTCTGAAGATCGACTTTCTGGTTTTACCGATAAACTCGATGGAGCTACGATTGTAATCAGCGGAACATTTACACACCATTCTCGAGATGAGTATAAGCAGATGATAGAACAGCACGGCGGGAAAAATACAGGTTCGGTGTCTGCTAAAACAACATATCTTTTGGCCGGAGAGAATATGGGACCGGCTAAACTAGAGAAAGCTCGGAAATTGGGAATAAAAATTATTTCTGAAGAAGATTTTCTGCAGATGATACAATAACCCGGGTAGTAATTTAAAATCGGATGATATGTGGACATACTGGATAAAAAAAGAGATCGCCCGGCAGCTTGCTCGTTCTCAAGAAAAAAGGAAAAAGCGATTTGTCGATTATCGAAAGGCCGAAATTTTGACGCTATTGATAGAACGGGAAAGTCTCGATTCGATTCTTCCTATTGTTAAAGATTTGTCGAAAGAATCGATAAGGCTTTCGTTGGTTGTGTTGGGAAATGGGAATGCCCTTGATGTATCTGCTTATCCTGAAATGGATATTTTAGAATTGACTCCGGAAAATTTGAGATTCGGTAAACGGTTACCCGATAAAAATGCTGTCAGAAAGTTTATCGGGTTTAATACCGGAGTGTTATGCGATTTGAGTCTTGCCGAGCGGTTGCCGTTTTTATATTTGATGAGTATATCGATGGCTCGTATGAAAATCGGATTGCAAAAAGTCTCATTGAACCCGTATGATTTTATGATTCGTACGTCGGGGGATATAACTGCACGGGATTTGCTGGAAAAAATACTCTTTTATTGGCGTAGTATTGATATAAAAGATAATAATTTATAACTTTGAGCCCTCAAAATGATATTTTTTGAACAAGAATATATATGGCACAAATAAATTTAAAAGGAATGGGGGTAGCTTTGATCACGCCATTCAAGGATGATGAATCGATCGATTTTGATGCTCTTTCCAAATTAATAGAATATCAGATACAAAACGGTATAGATTATTTAGTAGTATTAGGGACTACTGCTGAAACACCTACTTTGACCGAACAAGAAAAAAATGAAGTACTTTCTTTTGTTATCGAGAGGGTAAAAGAACGGGTTCCTATAGTTTTAGGGTTAGGCGGAAACAATACAAGAGGAATAGTGGAACGTTTGAAGACAGAGTCTTTTCAGGGTGTAGATGCCATACTGTCTGTTGTACCTTATTATAATAAACCTTCTCAAGAGGGTATCTATCAGCATTATAAAGCGATTGCTTCGGCGACTAAACTCCCTGTTATTCTTTATAATGTGCCCGGTCGTACCGGTGTGAATATGACAGCAGAGACCACTCTGCGTTTGGCTCGTGAATTTGATAATATCGTGGCGATCAAGGAGGCATCCGGAAATATAACGCAGATGGATGATATAATCAAAAACAAACCGAAAGATTTTATGGTAATATCCGGAGACGACGGTATTACTTTCCCTTTGATAACGTTGGGTGCTGTCGGGGTAATATCGGTAATAGGGAATGCATTTCCGAGAGAATTCAGTCGTATGGTGCGTCTGGCTTTGGAAGGAGATTATGCAAATGCGTTATTGATACATCATAAATTTACCGAATTGTTTGAACTGCTTTTTGTCGATGGAAATCCGGCCGGAGTAAAAAGTATTTTAAGTTCTATGGGATATATCCGTAATCGGTTACGGTTACCCCTTGTTCCCACCCGTATTACTACGTATGAAAAAATACGAGTTGTTTTGCAGAAATTAAATATTATGTGTTGACAATACAGGTCTTATTTTGAACTAAATAGAGTACGGACCGTTATGGTGTCGTATTTTGTAATAGTAAATATTTTTATGGCATAGGGGTGTGGTAGAAACTCCATGATAAAATCAATATTTTTAACTATGATACAGCGTATTCAATCTTTTTATCTTTTTTTAGTCGCAGCATTGGTACTTTCCATGCTGTTTATGCCGTTGGCCGGTTATTCTAATGCTGATGGAAATTGGCAATTTTTAGCAATGGGAGTTTATACAATGGCAGATCCTGCACAAATGGTGTTGCCTGCTTGGCCTATTGCTATCTTGATTGCATTAATGGGTCTATTGGCCTGTATATCTATATTTTTATATAAAAACCGTATCTTGCAAATGAAATTCTGTTTGTTTAATGGCTTAATGCTACTTGCTTTTTATCCGATATTTTTCTTGTATCTGTGGGTGAACGGTAAATCGTTGGCTGCAACCTCATCATTGGCAGCAGCATTAGTCATTCCTTTGGTTGCGGTTATTTTGGAATATATGGCGTATCGGAAAATCAATCAGGACGAGCAATTGGTGCGTTCGGCTGATCGTATAAGATAATGCAAAAATAAATTTATGAAGAAGGCGCTGTAAGCGCCTTTTTATTTATCCGATCAGAAGATCTGATTTTTGATGAATGACATGATTTCACTTTCTTGTTCAGGAGAAAACCACGTAATTTGAGGGTCTCGCTTGAACCAAGTCATTTGTTTTCGGGAATAGACTCTCGTATTTCGTTTAATTTTCTCTATAGCTTTTTCAAGACTCCATTCACCGGAAATATATGCGAACATTTCTTTATAACCAACTGTATTTAATGAATTGAACTCTCGGTGAGGATAAACTGACCGGGCTTCGGATTCGAGCCCTTCTGAAATCATTTGCTCTACTCTTCGGTTAATACGTTCGTATAATTCTTCCCGATCTCTGGTCAATCCTATTTTTAAAATACGAAACGGACGTTGTTTATTCGAATGCGTACGTAATTCAGAATACGGTTTTCCGGTCATATAACAAATTTCGAGTGCGTGGATGACCCGTTTATGGTTTTTTAAATCTACTTGTTCATAATGAATAGGGTCGAGTCGTTTCAACTCGTTGCACAGGCTTTCTAATCCTTCATTTTTATAACGTTCGATCATGAGTTTTCGCACTTCGTCTGATACGGTAGGTAATTCGTCTATACCATTGCAAACGGCATCGATATACATCATGGATCCTCCGGTCATTAAAACTACATCGAGATCGGAGAAAAGACGATTTAAAAGGTTTATAGCATCTTCTTCATAGCATGCAGCGCTATAATAGTCTTGTAGTTCCAGAGTTCCGACGAAGTAATGTTTGACCCGTTGCAACTGTTCTTTAGAGGGAGCTGCTGTCCCGATTTCCAGACCTTTATACAGTTGTCGGCTATCACATGATAATATCGGACAATGAAGTTGTTCGGCAATTCGGAGGCTGAGATCTGTTTTCCCGACTCCGGTAGGACCAAGCAAAACAATCAAAGTTTTTTCGGACATATTGATTATACAGATATAAAAAAATTGTATCGAGAATGTAGCTTGCTGCATACTGATACAACTTTTATAGTAGTTTATTTAAAACTTCTAAGGGCCTGTCTAAGTTTTGCACGGGTCACACCTTCTTAGACAGACTCTTGGACTTAATTATTTTTCTGCAGCCAGTCGAGCGATTTGTATAACGACATCACGGGCTTTTTCCATGGATTGTATAGGTACGAACTCATATCGTCCGTGAAAGTTATGACCGCCTGCGAATATATTGGGGCACGGTAGTCCCATGAATGAAAGCTGAGCTCCGTCTGTCCCTCCTCGTACCGGTTTTACGATAGGTACGATTCCGACCTCTTTCATTGCTTGAGAAGCCAAATCGACAATGTGCATAACCGGCTCTACCATTTCACGCATGTTGTAGTATTGGTCTTTGATTTCGAGGCTTGCACAATTAGGAAATTCTTTATTGATTTTGCGAACCAGATGTTCGAATTCCTTTTTGCGGCGTTCGAAACGGTCTCGGTCGTGGTCACGAATAATATAAGTCAATGTAGTTTGCTCGACAGTCCCTTCACAAGAAATTAGATGATAAAAACCTTCATACCCTTCGGTATGTTCTGGTGTTTCCCAACGAGGCAACATAATGGCGTATTGATTGGCGATGCGTAATGAATTGATCATTTTATGCTTGGCATATCCAGGGTGAACATTACGCCCTTTAAACAGAATTTTAGCGATGGCAGCGTTAAAGTTCTCATATTCCAGTTCACCTATTTCTCCTCCGTCGAGAGTATAAGCCCATTCTGCTCCAAATTTTTTAACATCAAATTTATGAGGACCTTGCCCGATCTCTTCGTCCGGAGTAAATGCTACGCGTATTTTTCCGTGTTTGATTTCCGGATGTTGTATCAGATACTCCATAGCCGAAATAATCTCGGCAATTCCGGCTTTATCATCAGCACCTAATAACGTTTTACCGTTTGTGACGATAAGGTCTTGTCCTATATATTTTTTTACTTCCGGAAAATCTTCGGTACGTAAGATAATGTTTTCTTCAGGACATAATGGAATGTCATTGCCGTCATAGTTTTTTATGATACGAGGGGTAACATGCCGCCCTGAAAGGTCGGGACTTGTATCGAGATGGGCGATAAATCCGATGACAGGAATATTTTTGGATGTATTGGGAGGAAGGGTTGCCATCAAGTATCCGTTCTCATCGAGCGATACTTCGGTCATACCTATTTTCCTTAATTCTTTCTCGAGTTCTTGTGCAAAAATCATTTGTCCCGGAGTACTGGGAGTCATGTGTGTCAGTTCGTCCGATTGTGTATCGAAACTTACATAGTGCAGAAAACGGTCAACTAAATTCATAAAATTCTCAATTAAGTTTGTCGTCTTTATGACATTTGTATTTTTTTAGTGCAAAGTTACTACAAAAAAGTGAAATGCGGAAAGATATAGTGATAGAATTGAGT